>JAFDIX010000356.1 GCA_019307805.1 Deltaproteobacteria bacterium
GAGTGGACACGATCGATATCAGCCTGACTGAAGCCTTCCTGGAGCAATGCACTGTAAATCATGTCCCTTTTTCGTCTGCTCCCAATCATGCCGATATACCTGGCAGGGGTTCCCAGGGCCTGGGTCAGAACCGTCTTGTCGTGTATGTGGCCCCGGGTGACAACGACAAGGTAGGCAGACTGGTTAATGAGGAACTTTTCCATCACGCCTTCAAAGGGATATTCAAAGACATCAGTAGCATCCGGGAACCTCTTGGGATCAGCGAACTCCGCCCGGTCGTCCACCACGACCACCTTGAAGCCCACCCGCCTGGCCAATGGAATGATCTCTCCCGATACGTGACCCCCGCCAAAAATGTAGATCGCTGGATCGGATGAAACCGGTTCCACAAAGATTTCAATGTCTTTCCCCTCACTGTCCTGAAGTAATATGACATCGGTGCGGTTTTCCTGAAGGATCTCCGCCATTCCCTTTGCGATCCTATCCTCGGCTTCCGGGGCATCCTTGAAGTTTCCGATTTTCTCACCGTCCGCCCCCAGGAATATCTTCTGGGCCTCTTTCATGGTCCACCGCTCTTTTGCCACAACAGTGGCCAGGACACCCTTTCCACCCTTTTGAAGCACCTCCATGGCCTTTTTTACGATCTGATATTGGGTCGGATTCTGAAGAAACAGGGGTTCCAGAAATACTTCGGCCTCACCGCCGCATATCATGTCTGTTTCTGCAACATCCTTACCCGTAAATAGCATCTTCAGGCGCACCGGGAATCCGGATTCAAAGACCTCTTTGGCCGACTCCACTGCCTTCGCCTCCAGGAGACCACCGCCTATCGTCCCAAATGAAGAGCCGTCCTCCATTACAATAAACTTGGTGCCCACGCCACGGGGCGCCGATCCTGTCTGCCTGATGATGGTGGCAAGCACAGAAAAACGGTTCTGCTCGAAAAGCTCCACAATCTTTGTATACACAGGGTCCATCTGAATCTCCTATTCCATCGTTATGTTTTCCATTATGGCAAAATAGTATGATACTCGCCCTTTTTGATTGAGCCCATGGCAATACGATCGACAGGCGGTGACGCCTTCTCCCGGATCAAAGCGGCCAATTCCTGTGCAATCCCCTTGTGGGCCGGAATGTCTGTCTTGTTGAGAAATACCACGCGTCGGGCAGCATCCGGGGCTCCCTTAAAAATACCTTCAGGCACAGTAAAAAGCCCGGCCAACAGATCCCCCGTCAAAACCTGCCCCGGTCTTGCTCCCGTGAGGCGGTTAAAGATGTCCATCCTGAATATGGTCTCTGGTCCTATGGGTTGTCCGATGGCCTCAATGCCCATCATGGCCACCACAACAGTCGCAGATTTGGGGATAACAGGCTCATGGTTGTCCGGGGCCTTTACCGGATGCCCCGCAGAGCCATCGGCCTCTACGATGAGAGTATCCATTCCCTGATCCTGATAAATCTCATCCAACAGGGAAGGGCTGATACCTTGAATCTTCCCTGTATCCAGGATCTCTTTGCCCAGAAATACATGGCCATGGGACCGGAGCCCCCGCCCTAAACGCTCTCGCCAGGCATTTTCTTGGTCAATATAGATGGTACAGGGGGATTTCGGGGCCTCACGGTGCCATATCTTGGTGGTGGTTGAGGTGACGACACTTTCCCCCAACCCTTGCAGTTCTTCAGCAAGGGCAAACATGAGGCTCGTCTTTCCACCAGCCCCCACAAGGGCCACATGTTCCCGTTTTCCAAGCCCCAGAACCGCCTTCAAACTGCCAACCGACTCATTCATTATTTTTTGCGGAGAACCCGCGCATCCCCCACCCTCACCGTAAGCTGGGATTTGTCAAAGTACTCTATCAGGGGAATCGTATATTTCCTCGAGGCACCGGTCATCTCTTTAAATTTGGGGGTATCGATTTCTTCATTATCCTTGAGAAACGAAGTGAGCCTCTCCTTCAAAGCCTCAATCGCGTCACTGTGAAAATAAAGGTCCTCTTTGACCTTAATGAGGAGTCCGTCCTTGACCATGACCTGGAGTACCTCTGTCCCCGTGTTTCCGGCAAATTGATCTTTCAGCTCTTTAAAATAAGGGGGCTGAAGCCCGCCCTTCAAATAGATTTCCCCTATTTTCTTTCTGGCTGCTTCCTGATCCTGACCCAAAGTAACAGTATGCTCCTTCAACCGCAGGGATTCTTTCTCTTGCACCACGCTCCCCTCACGGCTCAATTGATTGATGAGATTATTGAAGAGTTTTTGATTTCGCGATCCAATGGTCCTGGAGCGAAGTTCTTCCTTCTGGAGGCCTGTCTTCAATGGAAATTCCTGATGGTACCGGGTGAGTGTCTGCAATACCTCTTCTCGAGCCTTCTGGAGAAATTCAGCATGGATAAAGGACCCCCTCTCCTTGTCGTAGAGAACGACTTTTTTTTGGGCTTGCAGGGGTTTGAGGATATCATCCAGTTGCTTTTTGCTCACGTTCGTCAAAAAAGGGAGTGCCCGATGTTCTATTCCCTGGAAGCGTCCCCCCCGAATAGTTTGTTCAATGATTGCCTTTGGGTCTCCTCCCTTTAATATGTTCAATTCGGAGATGGCTGTCTTTGAAAACCTCTTCTTCTTCAAAGGAAGGGCATTGAGAATTTCACCACCGCCAATGGCCCGAACCGGGGAATAACTCCTCAGGACAAAACGGTCCTGGGGAAGAACGGTGGTCGGTTGATCCAGTCTGATTTGGGCCAGGCAGGACTCCCCCGGTTGTAATTCCTCAACATCCAGGAGAACCACAGTGCCGATAATTTCCGCTGTCCCACTGTGAAAACGCGCCTTTGCCCTGTTTTTGAGCTTTCTCGGAGCGCTCGTCAAGAGGTCCAGTTGGACGTCAACCATGTGGGTGGGGCGCAGGGAGTCCTTGGTCGCCACGATATCTCCCCGCTGGATCTGGGCCTTTTCCACGCCCTGCAGATTGATGGCTGTTCTGAGACCCGCACGAACCTCGTTGGCTTCATGGCTGTGCACCTGGATTCCTCGAATTCTCGATGGAATTCCCTGGGGATAGATAGTCACGTCATCGCCGGTCTGGATCTGACCGGAAACCGTGGTGCCCGTCACCACAGTCCCGAAACCCTTCATAATGAAAACGCGGTCAATGGGAAGACGGAAAAAATTCCCAATACCCCTCTCTGTGACATTGCTGACCAGGGTATTCAGCGTCTGCTTGAGTTCCTCGATGCCATCCCCCGTAACCGAGGAGACTTCTACAATAGGAGCCTCTTCCAGAAAGGTCCCGGAGAGAAATTCAGAGACATCTTCTCTCACAAGCTCCAGCCAGTCTGATTCCACCATATCCGTCTTTGTCAGAATCACCAGCCCTTGTTTGACTTTCAAAAGCTGACAGATTTCCATATGTTCACGGGTCTGGGGCATAACCCCTTCATCCGCTGCAATGATGAGGGCCACGATGTCTATCCCTGTAACCCCGGCCACCATGTTTTTGACAAACTTCTCATGGCCCGGCACATCCACGATGCCCAATACCTGGCCATCCGGCAGTTCCATGTGGGCAAAACCCAGTTCAATGGTGATCCCCCGCTCCTTTTCCTCCTTCAACCGGTCCGTATCAATGCCGGTTAAGGTCTTGATGAGCGTGGTCTTTCCATGATCAATATGCCCGGCTGTTCCTAGAATGACTTGTTTCATTTTCTCCTGTCCCACTTCCATGACTGGTCCATACTTACATAGAAGTTATGGAAATGGCTGTCAAGCTCGTAAAACAGAAATTAGGGGACGTCCATCATTAAGTAAATAAGTTGACAGATTAATGAAATAAAGATAATGGTAGCTTTATGCCAAGATTAGCCCGCCTAGATGCTCCCGGTGTTCTGCACCACGTTATAGTCCGTGGGATAGAGCGCCGAAAAATATTCAAAAAGCCGCCAAAAGATTAGAGCGGAAGCAAGAGGGTTGTATTGTTATTGGGCGGTTGGAGAGTTGGGATACTCATTGGCTGATTTGGCAAGGCTCTTTGGTATGACTGGTCAAGGAGTCGGGTATGCCGTTCGAAGAGGTGAGCGAATCGCTAAGACAAATAATTATAGGCTTGTTGAATAAGTTAGTTACTTATTGATGGACGTCCCCTATTTCCCATGTTATCTATATGTTGATTGCTGCTCCTGTTGGTTATAAATCACTAATATTGGGTCCTACTGCCTGGTCTGTCATTCAGATTTTGATCATAGTGTATGGATATAAAGCCTACAGACATACATGGTGAAGAAAATGAATAGGATTGAAAATGGGAATTGTAATCAATCTCTATCGATCTAACCAGAAGCCCCCTTTGTTGAGGCCGATAACAGTCTGGGTTCTTGTTCTTTGCTTTCTTTATTATCGTTTTTTTAACTGAGGGGAAGGTGTCGGGCCATGCCCATGTATGGATCCATAGCGCGGTCATTGTGCATTTTAATAAAGATGGCATGACCGGCTTCAAACAAGAGTGGGTTTTTGACGAAATGTTCAGTAATATGATCATTCATGATTTTGATAAGAATCATAATGGCGAGTTTGAGCCGTCAGAGGTTCAAGAGGTGTTTAAAGGGGCCTTTTGCAATCTGAAGGAGTTTGACTATTTCACCCATGTGAAAATCAATTTCACCCATGTGAAAATCAATGGCAAAAAGTTTGCAGTCAAATTTGTCAAGGATTTCAATGCTAAAATTGTGAAAAACAGGGTTGTTTACCACTTTTTTGTGCCCTGTCACGTAAAGGCCACATCATCCTTTAAAGAAATCAGAATTGGTATTTATGATAAATCATTTTATACAAACGTAATCCTTTTGAAAGACCAAATCTTTTTTCAAAACGACTCGGGGTATGAATATCGTCACAAAGTAGAAAAGAATAAAAAGGACCCCTATTATTATGGGCAGGTCTATCCTGAAGAGATTGTATTGAAGTTTAGGAAAAAGAATGAATAAGTTATTAACGGTTATTCTCCTTTTATTGCTTTTACTGAACCCGTTTCTAACTGAGGCGAGAGACAATCCCTTTATCTCTAAAAAGGCCCCGACAAAGGAGGTCAAGCTCCCCACCATTGCCTCAAAAGTATTCGCAAAAATCATGCTCTGGCAGCACAAGCTCAACACTGAGCTGACCAGACTGGTAAAGCGATTGAAGACAGAGAAGTCTTGGGGGGCACTTTGGCCTCTGATAATGGTCTCTTTCCTCTATGGTGTTGTTCACGCGGCTGGGCCGGGACATGGAAAGGTGGTTGTTTTTTCCTATTTTATCTCCCGAAGGTCCAGCATTAAAAAAGGTTTGTTACTCGGGAATCTCATCTCCTTTTTTCATGCTGTCTCGGGTGTTGTCATTGTCCTCACCCTCTACTTTATTATAAAAACCGCCTATCTTTCTTCCTTTGAAGCCATCTCTCAAAAGATCAAACTGGTAAGCTACAGTCTGGTTGTCGTGGTCGGATTGGTATTGCTCCTCAACAGCATTTTCAGTAGTACAAAGCATTCACCTCGCGACCCCGAAGAGGATGTTCCTGCCAAATTGCCAGATCGTAAAGGCGTGCTGCCGTTGGCCCTGGCAGTGGGTATGGTACCCTGCCCTGGCGTTGTGATCATTATGTTATTTGCCCTCTCATTCGACCTTCTGGTCATAGGCCTCACGATGTCTCTCATCATGGCCCTGGGCATGGCCGCCACCATCTCCTTAGCCGGCCTATTGAGTATCCTGGGTAAAGGGATTATCCGGGAAGGAAAGGGCTCAACATCTGGTTCAAAAGGGCTTAACCATTTTTGGCTCTGTTCTCATTATCGGCTTCGGCGGGATACTCCTGGCTGGAGCCTTATAGAGTAGCTTTGCCTGCATATTTATCTGGTGTTTTGCTATATCTGATCTTCAGGATAATCCTTGCGAAACAGGGCCACTTTCTCAGCCGCCAGCCCGGCAAGA
>JAFDIX010000357.1 GCA_019307805.1 Deltaproteobacteria bacterium
ATATTCGGGACTTCCTGGATGAGGGGCTTTTCTCAAATTTTTCTCTTGACAAATTAGAAAAGGGGTAGTACAAATTAACTCATCAGATGAGCAGAAGATTATAGGTTTTATACCAACATTGACATAACCTTTTGAGCCTATAAGCCATGACGTAGCAGCTCAGTTATTATAGCTAAGGCCTGTATTGGTGGCAAGGGATAGGGGTATGGAGCGAACGACACTGATAGACAGCATCGTTGTGGCCGGGACAAGGTTATCTCTGGGGAGCTGAAGGGAGGTGAGATGCTGGCCTCTCAGGATAATCTGGCCAAAGAGTTGAGAGCGGATAGGCGCGGGGGGGCGCCCTCCAGGTGCAGGGTACGCTCTGCAGCGAGCACAAATGGGCTTCCTGCCTGAAAAAGAATATCCTGTTCAAGGAAAACGTCAGGAACAAAGTGTAGGACCCCATGGTCTCCGGGGCGAAATCCTGCCGGATCGAGCCCAGGCACGATGGTCTCCAGGAGACCGGGGAAGGCGTATCCACACGGTTCTTCCAGTAGATCGTCCGGAATATCCGACCGGAACGAACCGGATGGATGATTTTGAAAACGCGTATTGTCGGGTTCATTTTAAAAAAAGAGAAAGGAGAATCAAATGATTGGAAAAAGAAGGAATGTGGGTTTTGTTTTGTTGATTGGTTTTTTCTGTCTTTCTTTGCTTGGACCGCAAAGCAGTTTTGCCGGTGAGAGGAAGAAAATCGTGCTTCGTGTTGCCGCAGCCCATCCCTATGCGTCCTCGGCATGGGTGAAGAGTTTGAAAGACAATTTTGTTCCGGAGCTGAAGCGACGTGTTTTGGCGGAAACGAATGACTACGAAATCGTATGCAAGGAGTTCTATGGGGGTACCATTGCAAAACCGGCTGAGGTCCTGGAAGCCGTCGAAAACGGGATTGCGGATATCGGAATCATATGCAGCGTTTTCGAGCTTTCAAAGCTTGTGCCCCATAACTTCACCTACTGGCTGCCCATGACCAGTTCCGATCAAACAAAACTGCTGCATGCATACCAGAAAATGAAAAAAAAGCTGCCGGTTTTCCAGGACGTATTCATGAAGAACTACAACCAGCGGCAGCTTGGCGACGGCCTCCTCATGATGTCCAGTTTTCAGCTGATAACGGCCTTTCCCGTTACCAAACTGGAGGACTTGAAAGGCAAAAAACTGGGGCATGGCGGCCCTCTGCTGCCGTGGCTGGAAGCACTTGGGGCCACGCCCGTGCAATCCAATTTTACCGAAGTCTATACGTCCCTGGAACTGGGGGTCTATGACGGGTATTCCATGCCTGCCAACAGCATCATGACTTACAAGATCTATGAAGTGGCGCCGTATTATACGGTTGTTGATTTCGGCGCCGAGATCAACGGATACCTGACCATCAATATGAAAACGTGGAACAAGCTGCCCAAAGAGGTCCAGAAGATCATGGATGAAGTGGGGACCGGGTACTCGGAGGATTTGATCAAACGAAACGAGGCCGAAGAGGCCCAAGCCCTTGGGATCATGAAAAAGCATGGAAACAAGGTGTCCACATTGTCCGGCCAGGAACGGTCACGTTGGGCCAAGTTGCTGTATGAATCCGGGCTCCCGGCAAACTCCGCGAGCCGGGCGGAGAAAGGCGGCTATCCGGGGGGGGACATCCTGAAAAGCTATGTCCAGGCCCTCGAGGAAGAAGGATACAAATTGCCGCATTCGCTGAAATAATAAGTCACTGTAAGGCTGATGGATTTTCTCTGACCTCCTTTTGGGTCAGGGGAAATCCCGCCAAGCATAAAAGGATCGTTGAATATGAAAGAAGCCTATTCGGCTATTGGGTCAGCGTATGTGTTTTGCTTGAGGGCGCTGAATTTCATCTCCGTGGGCCTGATTTTTTTCACGGCCCTGTGGATATTCGGGGACATCACGGGGAGATTTTTATTCAACCATCCGATCCCCGGTACAATGGAGCTGATCAAGACCATCATTATTCCCATCATTTTCTTAAGCCTTCCCTACACACTCCATGAGAACCGGCACATCCAGACAACGATCCTTGTCAGACGGATGCCTCCCAGCCTTCTGCCATGGCTCAATGTGATGATTGCCCTGGTCGGCGCGTTGATTTTCCTTGCGGTGTGCCGATATGGATGGGATGCCGCGTGGAAGTCGTGGATCATAAGGGAGTTTGAAGGGGTTCAACTTCGGGTGCCGGTTTATCCGAGCCGGTTTTCCATTGTCCTGGGCAGCGCCTTGATGGTCATCGAATTCGCCAGAATCCTGGTCAACGATATGCGAAATGCCATGGGACGAAAGAGAGGGGGAGACCGATGAGTACTGCGTTGATTGGTGCCTTGATTCTCGTGGTCACGGTCGTCCTGATCTTTCTGGGGGTGCACATCGGTGTTGCGCTCTTGACGATGGGCCTCGTTGGTGTGTGGATCCTGATCGGGGATTTCAGCATCGCTGGAAGCATGCTCGGAACAGGAACCTTTTACGCGGTATTCAATTACAGCTTTGCCGTGATACCGCTCTTTATCCTGATGGGGCTTTTTGCCAACGCCTCAGGAGCCAGCACCGACCTGTACAAGTCGGGATTCGCCTGGTTTGGGCGTCTGCCCGGTGGCCTGGGCATCGTCACGGTGGTAGCCAATGCGGTATTTGCGGCCGTAACCGGGGTGAGTGTGGCCTCCGCTGCCGTGTTCGGCAAGATCGCCGTGCCGGAAATGCTAAAATACGGATACAGCAAACGGTTCAGTGTGGGGTGCGTATGCGGCAGTTCGGCCCTGGGCATGCTGGTGCCACCCAGTCTGATGCTCATTGTGTACGGCCTTCTTTCGGGGGAATCGATCGGAAAGCTCTTCATTGCCGGCATTATTCCCGGGATCGTCTTGTCCGTGCTCTATTCATTGTTTATCGGCTTCAGAGCCCACTTTTTCCCCAAGAGCTTGGGCGATCCTATCAAGCCGGAGGCCATGAGCTGGGCGGATCGGTTTCGCGCATTGGGCAAGGCCGGTTCGGTGTTCTGTCTTGTGGTGGCCGTGCTGGGAGGCATTTACGGGGGGGTATTTACTCCCACCGAGGCGGGTGCCGTCGGGTGTGTGGTGAGCCTGCTGATCCTGATTTTAAAGGGCCGGTTTACCATGGGGACCTTGAAACACACCCTGATGGACACAGGATTCACTTCCTCCAGTGTTTTTCTTTTGATTATCGGGGCTCAGATCTTCAGCCGGATGCTCAGCATGAGCGGGCTCGTGGATAGTCTTTCAACGTTTGCCGTGAGCCTGGATGTGAATCGTTATGTGGTCTTTATCTTTATCGTCTTGATCCTGATGTTGCTCGGGACGTTTTTGGATGTCGTCTCGATCTTGATCATCTCCATGCCTATTTTACTGCCCATCGTGCAAGAACTGGGGTTTAATCTCCTCTGGTTTGGAATCGTTGCCACCATATCGATCGAGACCGGGCTGATCACGCCCCCATTCGGGATGTCTGTTTTCGTGGTGAAAGGGGCGGTGGGGGATCTGCTGGAAATTGAGGATATTTTCATCGGATCCTTTCCCTTCTTGCTTCTTATTTTATTGACGGTTTTGGTCCTGACGGTATTTCCTGATTTGGTCACATGGTTGCCGAAATTGATGTAAGCATGTGTGCTACAGAGGATCTGAGTGAAAGAAATGGTTTTTGAAATGGAAGTCTGCGGGGCTTGCCGAACATGTGAAATGGCTTGCTCTTATCATCATAGCGGGGAGTTCAACCCTGATATCTCGAGCCTCAGGATTAGGCAAAAGGACGGAGAACAGGGCTACGTGGTGCAGCTTCTGGAAAAGAATGAAGGTCCCTCCAGGGCCTGCGATGGGTGTCGTGGTCTCGACGTGCCGGTTTGCGTGCAATTTTGCAGTGAGGGCGACGTGTTGACCAAGATCTTGCATAAATTTCTCACAGAGGTCGGTGATTGAATCCATGGGAAAAGCGGGTGAGATCTTCATTTCAAGGCGAATCACTGGGGCCCCGGATCCGGGATGCCCACGCAAAAGGGCGCATGCAAGAAGGCAACAGGAGGTCAAGGCATGAACGAGCATGATAGACTGTACGGCTATGGCGGACAGATCCTCAGAATCAATCTGAGCAGCGGCAAGATCTGGTCAGAGCCTACGTCCAGATATGCGAAAGAATGGATCGGCGCATCGGGGATCGCCGCCAAGATCCTTTATGACGAGCTTCGCCCGTGGGTCACGCCCTATGACCCTCACAATAGGCTCATTTTCGGTGCAGGGGCCCTTCTGGGCACGATCGCGCCATGAGCCTGCAAACTGAATGCGAGCACCCTCGGTCCCATGACCGGCGGATGGGCGACCAGCTTCGGGACGCGACCCATCTGTGGGGCAAAACCACATGGGAAACGCTCGATATGATCCGGGAGGAACTTGGCGATAAGACCCTCCATACCGTATCCATCGGACCCGCCGGAGAGAACCTGGTCCGGGGGGCCTCGATCACGCAGGATACCAACCGGTCCTTCGGCCGGTGCGGGATCGGGGCGGTCATGGGGTCCAAAAATCTAAAGGCGTTCGTTGCCAAAGGCTCAAAATCGATCCGGGTGGCCCACCCCCGCCGATTTATGGAAACCGCGTCCGCTGCGCGGAAGAAGTTTGACCAGTCCGGCATTCGAGAAACCTTCCGGAAGTACGGCACCGTGTTTTGCCTGCACCGGAAACAGGAGATATGCGGGCTTTCGTACAAGAATTTCCAGGAGTGCTCTCTGCCCGAAGGGATGGTGGAGGCCATCAATCCGATGACATCCATCGACAAATACCAGGTCTCTCGGCAGAGTTTTCCCGGTTGCGTCCTGGGTTGCGGCCGGCATCTGCACATCACGGACGGGCCCTACGCCGGGCTCAAGACCGAGGCATGCCAGCACGAGGTGGTCGGCACCCTGCAAACCCGATTGGCCATCTGGGAGCCCACCTTTATGTTCAAGGTGAATGCCCTTTGCAATCAGTACGGCATTGATGTGGATATGGCCGGGGGAGCCATTGGTTGGGCCATGGAATGCTATCAGAGAGGCATCCTGGACAAAAAAGACACCGGGGGCCTCAAGCTGGAGTGGGGAGATGCCGAAGTTGCCCTTGAACTGATCCGAATGATTGCCTATCGGGAAGGCATTGGAGATCTTCTGGCGGAGGGATGCGCCAAGGCGGCAGACATCCTCGGCCGGGACAGTGGCTATTATGCCATGCACCTCAAGGGACAGGACCTGTATGAACCCTGCAGGGGGTCCAACGGCTGGCTCCTGGGAGCGGCAACCTCCACCCGTGGAGGGGGCCATACCAGCGGGGCGATCGTACTGGAAACGACCCCGGGGCTGGATCCGGAGAAGGGCAAGGCGGTCTACGGCGTGGATAACCTGGACAAGCCCCTTGAGTATGACGGCAAGGCGCAAGCCGTATACTATATGGAAGCGGTTTCCCGGATGGCCAATTGCATGGGGATCTGCCTCTACAGCACCACCTGCCTGGACGTCAACCAGACGGATCTTCTCCAGATGGCCGCGCTCTATTCAGCGGCAACGGGATGGGAGACCTCGGTTGAGGATCTGAAGCGGGCGGCCATGAAACAGTTGAGCCTTGAGAAGGCCATCAATCTGCGCTTTACGGATTTTGATCGCAAGGACGATATGCCGACCCCCCGGGATTTGAAGGAACCGATCCCCACCGGCAATCTGGCCGGGTGGCAGCTTGATGAGGCCCGGTACAACAAAATGCTTGACGAGTATTACGATCTTCACGGGTGGAACAAGCAGAACAGCTTTCCTTGCAGAAAGGCCCTGGAGGTGCTGGACCTTGGCTATGTGGCCGATGACCTGGAAAAAATCGGAAAACTGGGGTGAGGCCTGGCCCCGGGTTTCGGAAAACCGGTAGCGGAAAACGCCGCCCCCATCCTGACTTTCCCCTTGTCCAAGATCCCGTCTGTTCGGCGGGAAAGGGGGAGGGGTCTGGCTGGGGGTGCGGCAAGCAGTATCTGGAACCGGTGGCGTCGCCTTCTTTGATAATGTAATGGGGCCTACTCTTGACTCATGTGCACTTGGGCTCTCAGCTTCTCAATGCTTTTTCTCAATTGTCGATCCCCTGCCCGCCATTGCCCACGGCAACCCATTCCAGCAACACTCAGCGGCGTTCTTTGACGTGCCGCCTTACATGCCTTTAGGGGAGATACCAGGCGAGGTAGGTGGGTTGCTTGATCTATACAGTGCACCCCTTGCACTCCGTAGTTGCTGCATACCTCACATGATACCATGCATCGGGATATTGTATTCTCAGTGGCCTGGACATAATCCATTTTTATAACATAGCAAACATGAGTCAAGCGTAGACCCCTTTATAGATACGGTAAATTTGTTCTAACCTGGAAATCCTCTCAAAATCAGTATTTGAAAGCAGACTTAATTGGAATATATTGAAATGACAAAGGTTTTCATTTTTCTACACTCAAATAATCGGATTTTGACTTAATGCCATGAATTTAAAAGGTTTTATATGGAGAACAAATTTACCCTGCCTTTATAGATACGTTGAAAAACCTCTAACCCCAATCCTGCCTTACCCCACAGATGTTGTGGCCATTTTTTCTCAAATTTTTCTCTTGACAAATTAGAAAAGGGGTAGTACAAATTAATTCATCAGATGAGCAGAAGATTATAGGTTTTATACCAACATTGACATAACCTTTTGAGCCTGTAAGCCACGAAGTAGCAGCTCAGTTGTTATAGCTAAGGCCTGTATTGGTGGCAAGGGGAGGTTAGGTATTTGGAGC
>JAFDIX010000358.1 GCA_019307805.1 Deltaproteobacteria bacterium
AGCAGAGGTGGTGGCGGTTGAGGTGGAAGAGGCCGGATGCAATCAGGAAGTGGCGGAAGACTGCCCTGTGGATGCCATAGATATCGTTGAAATATCCTGACAAGGTAATTACCAATTATACCAAAGCCAGTCCCATCCGCCTAGACTTTTAAAATAGCCCCTGTGTTAGCAGAAGTGACGAGCTTTGCGTACCGAACTAGGTAACCATGTTTAACCTTGGGTTCGGGTGGGATCCAGGCCGCGCGCCTTCGCTCGATGTCTTTGTCACTGACTTCCAAATTCAACTGTTTGCCCGGAATGTCAATGGATATGGCGTCTCCCTCTTCCACTAAGGCCAGCAAGCCTCCCTCTGCGGCTTCGGGGGAGATGTGTCCGATGGCAGCGCCTCGAGTTACACCGCTGAAGCGGCCATCTGTGATCAGTCCGACTGATTCACCCAGACCTCGGCCGACTATTGCCGATGTGGGAGACAGCATCTCTCTCATGCCGGGTCCGCCTTTGGGCCCTTCATAGCGAATGACAACGATATCCCCCTCTTTGATTTGCCCGTTCAGGATTGCCTCCACTGCATCTTCCTCGCGGTTGAAAACACGAGCAGGCCCTTTTCGCTTCAACATGTCCGGCGCCACGGCCACTTGCTTGACCACTGCCCCGTCCGGTGCCAGGTTTCCTTTTAGGATGGCCAGTCCGCCCTCAGTGTGGATGGGATTGTCAAAGGTCCGGATTATTTCGGTATTGCTAATCTTGGCCAACTCCAAGTTGTCTTTGAGCTTCTTACCTGTGGCTGTCAAGACGCTCAAATCCAAAAGATTTTTCTCGGCCAGCCGTTTCATCACCCCCTGGACTCCGCCTGCTAAATCCAGGTCATCCAGGTGATGTGGACCTGCAGGTGACATATTCACCAGATGAGGAACTTGATCGGCCATTTCTTGGAACATTTCCTGGCTAATTGAGATGTCTGCCTCGTTAGCAATGGCGGGAATGTGTAAAACTGTATTTGTTGAACACCCTAAAGCCATATCCACGGCTAGTGCGTTTTTAAAGGCATCGATGGTGGCAATATCCCGCGGAAGGATGTTCTTTTCCAGGAGTTCCATCGCCTTTTCCCCGGATTCTTTGGCCAGCCGCACTCGTGCTCCCTGAACAGCGGGGATGGTGCCGTTGCCCGGGAGTGCTAATCCCAGAGCTTCGGCCAGGCAATTCATCGAATTGGCAGTGAACATCCCAGCACAGGAGCCGCAGCCGGGAAGGCAGCATTGCTCCAAGTCGTCCAAATCTTCTTCGGTAATCTTTCCTGCACTCAATTGTCCCACAGCTTCGTTGACCGTGGTCAGATCCGTTTCCTGTCCACGCCAGAGTCCCGCTTCCATCGGGCCCCCGCTCACGATGATTGTGGGGATGTTCAGCCGCAGAGCAGCCATGAGCATGGCCGGTGTGATTTTATCGCAGTTGGTGATGAGCACTAAAGCATCGAAGGGATGGGCTACGGCCATGATCTCGACCGAGTCGGCGATAACCTCCCGACTGGCTAAGCTGTATTTCATTCCTTCATGGCCCATGGCGATGCCATCGCAGACAGCAATTCCAGGAAAGAGCATGGGCGTTCCTCCGGCATCTGCGACTCCTCGCACTACTGCCTCGGCCAATGTGTTCAGATGAATGTGACCGGGAACTATCTGATTGTACGTGTTAGCTACGCCCACAATCGGTTTCGCCAGGTCCTCCTTGGTGAAACCAGACGCATAAAAAAGGGCCCGGTTCATGGCCCGTTCTACACCTTTTTTCATTAAATCACTTCTCATGCTCTTCCTCCTTGTTAGGCCTTTTTGACTTCATTGATCAGTTTCCACTGCCGGATGAAATACAGGTCCCGTTTTCTGAGTATCTCATCCCGTGCTTCCGGAGCGTACTCATAGAATCCCCGGCCTGTTTTGATTCCTAAATGACCCTGCTCAACCAGGTTTTTAAAGGATTCCGGAGGCTTTTTGGCATCACTCAGCTCGTTAAACAAATAGCTGGAAATATTATAAAAGACGTCCAATCCTCCTAAATCGGCTGTTTCAATAGGGCCAATCCAGGGATAACGGAATCCCAGTCCGTATTTCATAATCCGGTCTAAATCCTCTGCAGAGACAATCCCTTCGGCAATCATGTGGAAGGCCTCCCGCAAGACGGCGAACTGGAGCCTGTTGAGACCAATCCCGGGCGCTTCTTTATTGATCCTCACAGGCATTTTGCCCAGCGTGAGCGACAGATCATAAATCAGATCGATGGTTTCATCGGATGTCTTCTCCCCACGAATAACCTCCACGAGAGGGATCAATTCAGGTGGATTGACCCAGTGAAAGCCTGCGATTCTTTCAGGCTTGTCACAGACAGAGGCAATCTCGGTGATGGAGAGTCCTGATGTGTTGGAGGCCAGGATTGTCTCGGATCCACTCAATGTTTCGAGATCTTTGAACAACTGTTTTTTTAGATCGAGAATTTCGGGTACGGCTTCGAGGACGAACTGGGTATCTTCCAGGGCTTTGTCCAAATCTGTCGTAACAGAGATTCGGTCCTTGGCGTGTTCAGCTTGAGAGGGCTCTATGATGCCTTCCCTGATGAGCACTTCCTGGGAATTGTCGATTCGCCTTAAAGCACGTTCAAGATCCTCGTTAGATATGTCATAGAGAATGACATCGTATCCTGCTTGGGCAAAGCACAATCCCATACCGGATCCCATGGTGCCGGCTCCGATTATAGCTGCTTTTTTGATTTCATCGAATTTCATGTTCACATCCTTTCGGATTGTTCCATTCTTTATCTGATATTTAGGCAGTAATGGATATACCCACCGTATTCATGAACTATTCCGGTTTAGAGAATAATTCAGTCGTTATAGGGTGAATAAAAATTCTTTAGCCTTCCAGATCAAGGGCGATTCTGCCCAGATTGGTTCTTTCCCTGAGGGAATCAATGGCATTGTTGACCTGATCAAAGCGATATGTCTTTGACACCACCGGTTTGATCTTGTCCTGCTCCACCAATTTGATGAGCTGAAGAAGTTCTGTCTTGAGCATGAAGCGGGAGCCGATGATCTGGTACTCATTATAGTGCATGGCCATGGTATCCAATGGAAATGGATTCCCCGGCGCATAGCCGACAATGATGAGTTTGTTGCCGCTTTTCAGCGAGGGCAGGGACCAGGCGAGTGTTTCCGGGGCTCCTACAATCTCAATCACCGCGTCAACACCTTGACCACCTGTCAGATCCTGAACACCCTTTTGCGCATCCTCGGGCAGGAACGTATAGTCGGCGCCATACTGATCCGCCAGGGCCAGGGCGTCCGGTTTTTGGTCCGCCACGATGACCCTCGCCCCACAAAGCTTCGCGATTTGAACCGCGTGAATTCCAAGACCCCCGGCCCCCACGATGAGCACATCCTGTCCCGCTTTCACCTGCGCCAGTCCTGTAATGGCATGGTAGGTGGTCCCCATGGCATCCGGTATGATGGCCATTTCATAGGCAGGCATGTCCTTATTTACGGGACAGAAATTATAGGCAGGGATTTTCATGTATTCAGCAAAACCGCCGTCAATTTCAAATCCAACGCGCTTCAGATTGATGCAGAGATTTTCTTTTCCACGGGTGCACTGTTCACACACATGGCACGTCACATAAATATAGACAACGCCCATGTCCCCTATTGATATGTCCGTGACACCCTCTCCCACTTCCACCACCTCACCTGCAATTTCATGCCCTGGGACGGCAGGCAGTTCTATAATGGGCGGGGGTATCTGTCCGGTAATGACTTTGACGTCTGTGTAGCAAAGTCCCAGGCCTTTACTCTTCAAAAGAATTTCGCCGGGGCCGGGCTTGGGGATTTCCCTCTCCTTCGTTTCAAGAGGGGAGTTGTATTCCATCAGCACATGGTATTTCATCATGGTATGGCCTCCTTTTATTGGGGATGTCTAAATCATATTATCACTGTTGGGAGAGTCTTTTCAAGGCTCTTGGCCATCTCAATCAAAGACTCAGTTTGGCGCTCTATTCCAGCTTACATATGTCTGCTCGGTACGAAAAGCATAGTGTTTCAGGCGCATGACATCGCTCACCTGGTCCATGAGTTTTCGTGGTTTTTTATGATCATAAAATTCTTGCTTTTTCATAACCACTCATGAAATTATTTGCGAAATAAATCAAGGTTTAATGCAATAATAGTTAATATGACTGATTAATTTCCTGACACTTAATTGTTATGAGGCAACGGAATCAAGAAAGGAGTAGAAGTATGGCGTGGATTTATCTGGCAGTGGCTGGTTTGTTTGAATGCGGGTGGGCTATCGGGCTAAAATATACTGATGGGTTTACAAAACTTATTCC
>JAFDIX010000359.1 GCA_019307805.1 Deltaproteobacteria bacterium
ACCTCATATTAGATAGTATACCTTCGGTTCCGTGCCTAGTTCGGCCTTTCGCCGAGCAGAGAACCTTTCACTAAGTAGATGTCTGATTTCGGATTTCGGATCATTCAGATCTCCAAAACTCAAGGCATGCACCTTGATATGTTCGCAGGCCTCCACGCATTTGGGTATTTGGCCCTTTGAAAGACGTTCAGCGCAGAAGTTACACTTTTCAACCACACCTTTGACCCTGGTGGGATAATTCATGTTGGTCGGGAAATCAGGGTTCAGTTCCTTTGGTGCCTTTCTGGGGTCACCAAAGTTAAAACTCCTGGACCCGAACGGACAGGCAGCCATGCAAAACCGGCACCCGATGCATCGATGGGGATCCATCATGATGATTCCGTCTTCCCGTTGCCAGGTAGACTTGGTTGGGCAGACCCTGCAGCACGGCGGATTTTCGCAATGATTACAAAGTGCAATAAACGGCTTGTGTTTTACGCCTTCATCAATAAACGCATTTTGCTGGCCTGGAAATACATGTTCATAGGTCTCCTGAAAGATCCACTTGATTTCCTCTTTAATATTTCCAATATTCGGCACGTTATGCTCTGTGTGACAGGCGGTCATGCATTCTTTGCATTCACCTTTTTCCTGCTTATCCAGGCATTTGCGCATATCAATGACCATCGCCCACTTCTTAATATTGGTAACCGTGGGAACTTCTTTTCCCATGGAAGCTTCCAGTTCCCCGGGGGCGAAGATATCAAATGCCGTTTTGCCACCCAACCCAAAAAGGGTTGAAAGGCCGGCTATCTTCAAGAATTTTCTTCTGTCTACGGCCATTATTTATTCTCCTTCGGCTCGACATGACAATCCCAGCAATAGGGGGTAACACCCACATATTCGTGACATTGATCACAAAACTTGGACTTGTTTGAATGGCAGTCCATGCAGGTCACCTGAAGACTTTTGTAGTAGCTTTTTCCAGGTTTGCCGGACTCCTGAACTTCACTGTCGGTAACAAAGCGCCGCCAGTTCTCGATCAGTCTGCTGTCAAGGCTGTAATCCCACCACAGGTTCTCATTTGTGTTGAAATATCTTTTCCCGTCCCGGACCACTTCATGCCGCCAGTTGTCAAGCAGTTGCATGTGCCAGGCCGTCATATACTGCTTTGGGGCAACACATTGATTTGCCTCTTTTGCCTTGGCAGTCAGTTCCGGTTCCGGTGGTTTTGTATCTTTTCCGAACATGGCATTATATCCGAAAGGCGACAGGAACAGGCAGAGACCTATAATCAGACCCGGTATTATCTTACCTCCATCATACATCCTCTTCATCCTCCATTCCCGGGAGAGGTTCTCCACGAAGGTTGGTTGTCCTTTTCTTTTCGCCGTCTAACATCAGGGCATTTGCAACCATCTCATGCACCCCGGTGACATCCACCTCCGGCACCCAGTATTGCATTAAGTAGGCCTCCCCGCATTCTCAATTCCATGTCTTCCCCTGCGTTCAGGCCGGAACCTGCCCCGCAGCAAAAGGTCTGCTCTCTGATCGTGTTGGGCGGCATTTCATAAAAATTATTGCATACATTCTTGATTACATATCGAGGTTCTTCAAGTAAACCCATGGCCCGTGCAGGGTTGCAGGAGTCATGGAATGTCACTTTTAGATTATCATTACGGCTGGGGTCAAGTTTTAACCGGTTGTTCCGGATCAAGTCAGCGGTAAACTCAATGATATGGACCATTTTCGTGGAGTTTGCATTTTCGAATTTGGTTCCGGTAATCGGGGAAACCGGTTCTTCTAGAAAATCCGCCGGGCCGTTGAAGGTGTCCATGTATTGATTGAGCACCCGCCACATGTGGCCACACTCACCACCGAGGATCCATTTTACCCCAAGCCTTTCGGCCTCATGATACATCTTGGCGTTGAGCCTTTTGGCCATTTCATGGGATGTGAAAAAACCAAAGTTGCCGCCTTCTGATGCATAGGTGCTCCAGGTGATGTCCAGGCCCTGGGCCTTCAGGTAATGGAACAGAATGAGATAGCCCATGGCGGTATAAGTCCCGGGATCGGCGAATACATCCCCTGAAGGAGTGATGAACAAGATCTCGGCGCCTTTCCTGTTTAGGTCCGGTTCCACTGTTATGCCGGTCACTTCTTCAATTTCATCCACAAAGAATTCGATCATGTCTTTAAATGCATGTGGCTGAATACCCAGGTGGTTTCCGGTCCGGTTACAATTGGCTACCGGTCCTGCGATCCAGTCAATATTGAGGCCGAGCAGATTGAGGAGTTCCCTGCCCATAATGGTCATTTCGGCCATATCTATTCCATAAGGGCAAAAGACGGAGCAGCGCCGGCATTCCGTACACTGATATAAGTAGGTCCACCATTCTTTCAGCACGTCTTCGGTCAGGTCTCTGGCCCCTGCCAGCTTGCCTAATATTTTTCCGCCAACAGTGAACTTTTTCCTGTAAACGGATCGTAAAAGTTCCGCCCGCATGACCGGCATGTTTTTGGGGTCGCCTGAGCCAATAAAGAAATGACACTTGTCAGCACAGGCGCCACATCTTACACAGATATCCATGAAGAGTTTAAAGGAGCGGTATTTTTCAAGCCGTTCCTTCATGCCGTCTTCAATAATCTGTTCCCAGTTTTCAGGAAGTTTCCAGTCGTCTGCAGCCGGGTCCCAATCTCTTGCATTGGGCATGCCGACGGCGGCGAGGTTTTTCTCTTTTGCCCCATAGCAATAGGTGCCCGGCTTGCGCTCGGAAGGTACATCCATCCACCCTTCCATTAATGCGGGGGAATGGTTCATCCTCGCCAGTTCTTCTGGTTTAGGTGTATCTGTCATGGTTACTCCTTACTCTTTATTTTCGTCTTCCGATTCTTCTGTGGGTTCAGGTTCTGGCTGCTTGTCAACCGGTAGCCCGGCCTCTATCATTTTTTCTCTGAAATCATCCTCATATGCCTCGTATGTATGGAACTTAACGGCATAGTTCCAAGGATTCACATGCCTGATGAAACGGCTGTTATTAGCAAGGTTTCTTGTGGGGCTAAGGAATATTCCTGCCATGTGCATTAATTTGCTGAATGGAAAATAGGAGATCAAAACACATAGGGTGAAAAAATGGATATAAAAGATGACCCCGATTCCATCCGGTACTACGGGTTTGAATGTAAACAGCCCCATGGCCAGTTCTTTTACTGCAGTGATGTCCGTTCTGATTAGACACCGCATCAGGATACCGGTAGTCCCTAAGGCGAGAATCAAAAAGAGCGGGAAAAAGTCTGCGGGAAGTGAGATATAACGAATTTGAGGGATGTAGATCCTTCGGATAAAAAGGTATGTTACGGCGGCCATCAAGAGCATATCCGTGAGGTAAACGCCAGGTATACCCAGACCGCTTAACGGTGCAATACCCATCTGCATAAACCCGTCAAGACTTTCGAGCAGGTGAACAAAGCCGGGAACAGGCTCCATGAAAAACCTGAAATGTCTCAGGAAAATGACCAGGAATGAATAATGAAAGGCCAGTGCTGCCAGCCAGAGCCATTTTTCCCATTCATAGTCGATTTTTGGACCGGTCTCGGTATTTCGGTACTCCATTCGGGTATGCCTGAATAGAGACCTGAAGGTGAGAACCTCAAAAAACATCCGGATGATCACGCCGCCCATGCCCTTGGGATTCTCAATGGGATTCGTTTTTATCCACGGAAATGACCATTCCTGTCCGGTTGTCGTGGGGATTCGGAAGGGGACCGGCGAACGCGCCCAGTCAATGACACGATAAATGATCCCAACAATAAATATAATTAGAGCCGTATAGGGGACACAAATACCGAAAAACCAGTGCAAATCCAGTGCTCCGACGCCCACCCAGTGGATTAAAACTACCAGCCCGACGGCAACGGCTGCAACCACAATGCTAAATATAAAGTTCATAGACTCTTACCTCACTTTAGGATAAACAATATAAATTTAATGATCCGGATCAGATTCCGGTATTTCATTTGTTAGGTTTACTCTTTCTAATATCCTTGCTACCTGTCTTTGGGTTTCATTGACCCTTATTTCATAAAGCTTCTGGCGACACTGGGTATAGATATCAAAGGCCTGAAGTGCTGCATCCTCAATCCGTTCTTCAATCACTTCTAATTCATCGTGAAGTGTTTCAATTCCCTGGTGATTTTTCTCCAGTTCTTCATGTATGATTTTTTTCAACTGAAGTACAAAACCAACCGCTTGAGACGGCTTGAAGTCCTGAACCGCCCTGATTCTGATCATGTTATCAAGGCTGGATGGGATCTTTTCTGTATTATCCCCCGTGGTTAGGGCATCAAAAAGAATCTCCACATCCTCGGCAATGGTCTGCCCGACAGGGTTTGAAAAACGATTCTTTTCCTTTTTCAAGAACCGCTGCCCGTCAGTGGGATAGGAACCAATGATCAGGTTCCGCCATTTTTTAATGAAGGTAGATCTTTTTTCAAATATTAATTTGTCTAAGCTCATACGCACGCAGAGTTTTTGGGTTCTGGATTGCCTCAAGGCCCATACTATACGGATTCCTCATATCATGCCAGGATCCAGAGCCAACTATTAAAGGCGCCTTATAGATAAAACTGCTGTCAACTGTCAAGGAAAAAATGTATGGAATCAGGGTATTGCTTGTTTGAGTCCTTTGCATAACCCTCCGGTACTACAGTGTTAATGCTCACAATAGCTATATGGGAAAAAAATCACATGCATTCTGAGTGACTTGTTTAAGCATTTCTCAAATTTACTTGACAATATCTTTCATCTGGTACTAATAAAAAACGTTTTTCGATTTTGATACAATGTAACTGCTTAATTGTGTGCCTTCAAAGGCCTATACACAGGGGGTAAGAATGGCAATAGATACCACCATATACGTTAAACCTCACAGCGGGATATCCGCCTATCTTGACTGGCTTCAGATGCTCACGGGTGCGGGCCTTATTCTATTTATGTGGAGTCACATGATGCTGGTTGCCAGCGTGAACCTTGGGGTGGGCGTTATGAACACTATTGCCCATTTTTTCGAGGCAACCTACATGGCCCAGGTGGGCGGACCTATGATTGGCCTGACCTTCCTGGTGCATTTTGCCCTAGCCGCCCGCAAGATTCCCTACCGGACAAAGGAGCAGTCCACCATGTGGAAGCACTCCAAAATGCTTCACCATAAGGATACCTGGCTGTGGGTCGTGCAGGCCGTCACCGCCATGGTCATATTGATCCTGGGCTCTATCCACATGTGGACGGTCCTTACCGACCTTCCCATCACAGCGGAGAAAAGTGCCGCAAGGATCCAGGGCGGGTTCTGGCTGGTATTCTACCTCATCCTGCTGCCCATGGTGGAACTGCATGTGGGAATCGGCTTTTACCGCATCGCGGTGAAGTGGGGTTTTATTAAACGGAAGACACGAAAAGGTTTTGAGGGGTTTGAAAATATCCTCACGGCGATTTTTATCTTAATAGGGCTTGTCACACTCTGGCGGTTCATGATTATAGACGTTTAAGGAGCTTACCATTGGAGACCATATATACAGATCTGCTGAGCATCGGGGCAGGGTTGGCGGGAGAACGGGTAGCCGTAGAGGCTGCTGCTGCCGGCTTTGACAGTATCTGCCTGAGTATCGTACCACCAAGGCGATCCCATTCATCTGCTGCCCAGGGGGGAATGCAGGGGGAATGCAGGCATCTTTGGGAAACTGTGCCAAGGGAGAGGGAGATAACCCTGATGTGCATTTTCAGGATACGGTAAAGGGTTCTGACTGGGGCTGTGATCAGGAGGTGGCCAGGCTCTTTGCAGATACCGCCCCTATCGCTGTCCGGGAAATGGCCTTCTGGGGCATCCCCTGGAACCGGGTTGTGCCCGGCAAGTCCACCTACTATAAAGGCGGAAAACAGTTCGATAAGGTGGAAGCCGTTGAAAAGGAAGGCCTGATTACCGCAAGGGACTTCGGCGGGACGGCAAAGTGGCGGACCTGCTATACATCGGACGGCACAGGCCATACCCTCCTCTATACCATGGACAATAAGGCCGTGGAGCTTGGTGTAAAAGTCCATGATCGCGTGGAAGCCATATCCCTTATCCACGACGGAGAGACCTGCACCGGCGCAGTGGTCCGGTGCATGAAGACCGGGAAGCTGAGGGCCTATATGGCAAAGGCGACCCTCATTGCAACCGGTGGATACGGAAGGATCTACAGGGAGACAACCAATGCGGTTATCAACGATGGCGGCGGTTCCATCCTTGC
>JAFDIX010000033.1 GCA_019307805.1 Deltaproteobacteria bacterium
CTTCGCCTGCTGGACCCGGACTTCGGCCTCGGCCAGGCTCGCCACCAGGCGATCGAGGGAGATCTGCACCGTTTTCCAGGTTGTCAGCTTCTTGGTCAGGTAGGCCTTCAGCTTATCCACCTTCTCCTCGGGGGCGGTGGGAAAGCGGATGTCGGCCACCTTGATGTCCTGGATGGCGACGGTGCGTTCGTCGCGGTCGGTGACGACGCGCGCCTCGAACCATACCGCTCCGAACACGGGCTCCTTTTCGCCCTTGGGGAGGACGGACACCGCGGCCCGGACCCGCAGCCGGTTGCCCTCGAAGATCTCCGGCTGGGGCTGGAACATCTCGAGCTTCACACCATCCTGCAGTTCGGTGCGCGGCCAGGGGTTCTCTGCGACCTCGGGTGCGTCTTTTTCCTGCGATCGGGCCTCCGGGAGGTAGACCGGGTAGAGGACGAAAGTTGCGGCGAAGAAGATGACGAAGACTTTCTCGATGAAGTGCATTTCGGTGGCTCTTCCAGTTGAAGGATAAGAAATTGCTTTCCGATGCCAGTGTATAGGAAAAGGGGTCGTTGTTTGTCAAGAAAAAACCGTCACAACATAGGGTAGGGAGACCTTCCTGCTGAAGGCAGATGGGGTTTACCGACAGCCATCCCTACTCGCCGTACTGCGTTACGATAATATCTTCCAGCTTGCGCTTGGGCACGTGATGCACCCCTGCTGCATCCCGCCAGTACTTGATATCCCCATCCGTATCAATGTAATCCACCTGGACCACCTCTTTGGGTTTGCCCAGGGCCAGGACGAGAAGAATATCGAAGTGGTCCGGAATATCGAGGGCCTTACTAAGTCTTTCACGGTTGATAGATTGTATGATACACCCGCCGAGGCCCTTGTCCACCGCACCGATAAGCATCGTTTGGCAGGCGATGCCGTGGTCCACAAAGAACTGTGTTGCCACGTCCTTGTCTCCCAGGATGACGATATAGGCGCCGGGTCTTTCCCCCTCTTCAGGGCCTGACCAGTCCTTGAGGTAACCGGCCCATCCCAGGGTTTCAAATATCTGAGCATTGGTTTGGGCGTCACAGGACAGGATGTATTTGAGGGGCTGCCGGTTGGCGCCAGAGGCAGAGTGCCGGGCCAGATCCACCAGTTCTCTGAGGGTTTCCATGCCAATGGCGGCATCCTGATGAAAACGGCGATAACTCCTGTTTTTATAAATGAGATCCTTGACCATAGTTCATCTCCTTGGGTTAGCGTGAAAATAAATTCGCAGAATTGGCGCCCGGATTTCCTTATGTTTTTCTTCTTACCATGTTTGAGAGATGATTCAAAAGTACAATTTCCATGCCTTCGGGAATGGGGGCACCATTATTCTTGACACCGAACTGCTCCCACTCCTATATTCACCCGGCAACAACTTGTCGCGTCAGATTGCAGCGGAGCCGTCATTATAAAGTGCACCTGCCAAAAAACAGCGAAAAGATTGAAAGCTTTAGACAGTATAGATAGATGTTAGGGGACTATGTCAAAACTCATCTTCTCACTCGGCCTGATTATGGGCGGATTGGCCCTTGGCTATATTCTTCAAATCCTCAATCAAAAAGGATTCTTGCGTCTTCCTCTCCCGGTGCCTGCCCTCAGGAAGTTGCTCCAAAAGGCGGGGTTGCTCTTTTTTATGCCCATCTCCTTTGTGGGCGCGGTATGGATCATCAGGATCGACGATATCAGAATCGTTACCCTTCCATTTCTGTGTGTGCTGGCCCTGTCCCTGGGAGGTGTTCTGGCGCTGGGTGGAGCCCGCATCATGGGGCTTGGAAGAAAACAGACCGGGGCCTATTTTGCGTGCGGGTCATTCAGCAATCTCGGATCCATCGGCGCCCTGGTCGCGTTTGTCTTTTTGGGTGAGAAAGGATTTGCCATTGTTCCGCTCTATAAACTCTTTGAAGAGACCTTCTATTACACCGTAGGATTTCCCATTACCAAGTACTATTCAACGGACGACACAAAAAAGGAAAAGCTGCTGTCCCGCCTCAAGGAAGTATTTACGGACATCTTTGTCCTCACCGCCCTTGGGGCTGTTACAATGGGGGCCATACTCAATGTGGCAGGATTTGAGAGACCGGTATTCTTTGGAAAGGTGACATCCATTTTCATTCCCGTGGGCACCTTCATCCTGCTGGTGTCCATCGGGCTTGCCATGCGGGTTTCCAGTATCAGGGATTATTTCAAAGAGAGTCTGGTGATCGCCGGCATCAAATTTGCCGTGATCCCACTGATCATTGGAACGATCGCCATCCTTTTGGGGTTCGGCAATATCGATCAGGGGCTTCCCCTCAAGGTGGTTCTCATTGTCAGTTCCATGCCCGTGGCCTTCACAGCCCTGGTCCCCCCGTCCATCTATGACCTGGACATCGATCTAGCCAATGCCTGCTGGCTCACTACGACCCTGGCCCTCGTCATCGTTATTCCCTGGCTCTATCTCCTCACCATCACTCTTTAAATCACTAATACCAAAGATGGGTTGTGCGCGTTGGTTGGGTGAGGGAGGCATCGGCCACCAGGACGCAGGCGCCACCTCCTGCTATTTCATTTCCGGGAGGTGACCCGGAGCCTTCCGCTGCCGCTGTGGCTGGATATGGTAGGCCGGTACATGCCGTACAGCCTGGCAGGGGGGAGGTGATAATCACCATTCAGTTCACTTCTCAGGATGTATTCCACGCTCACCTCTTTCCCTTTACGAAGACGGGTGAAAAAGAAGACCACCCTGTCGTCCCTTCGCTCCTTGTGGGAATAGGGCTGCCACCATGAGATGCCCGCATCCCTTTTAAAGTCCACCACTTCAAACCCTGATGGAAGCCCGTCCTCCAGGATAAAATAGGCATAGTCCCTGTCAGGCGTAAAGCGAATTTCCACCCTGGTTTCCCCGCCGACCCGAAGATGCTCCCCCGGCTCATAGGGCCGGCTCAATATCCTGGGGTTTCCCCGTGCGTCGTGAACCCTGTTGGCTGCAAACACCTTCTTGGAGAGCCCCATGTCACAGTTTTGTGATGCGGGCGTGATGCGGTCGGCCTCAAAAAAGGATTTCACGCGGATGGAATAATAGAGTTCTCCTCCGCTCTCAATGGTCAGGACATTTTCCCCGTGGGTAAGCCATTCAGAGGGAAGGGAGAACAGGGGGCCCTTTTCCTTGAGATAATCCGCCCTTTTCAAATAGAAATTCGGGGCCTTTTTCCCATTCAGGGTGATAGAAATGGTTTGATCCTGCAGAAAAATGCCATGGCCTCTCGCCTTCAGGTATTCCGAGAGGGCGAAAAGCACAAAGCCGGTGGTCTTGGTGGAGACCCAGTACTTTCCCGTTTTCTGGAGCACGAGCCAGTTCAGGACCCTGTCCACCTCTGGATGGTCAGGATAGGTCCTGAGCAGTGCGGTCAGGGCAAAGGCGGCGGTTTCAATGGCGTTTCTGTTTCCATGGGATGCCGGTTCCGGGAACCAGGATCCTTCCGGCGAGTTTTCAATCTCTTCCAGTAATCGATCCGCCGCCTCTTTTGCCTCATTCGGCATGCGGTGATTTGAAAGGGCCAGGGTCGTCAGGCTGAGGGCCAGAGGATCCATTGAGGCCAGTTTGGTTTTCAAGGCCGTTGCCAGGACCCTGTTGTGATAACCCGCTTCAGAGAGGGCATAGAGGCCAAAGACCAGGAGATCCGGAACCCGGGTCTTGAGGATCTGCTGATTTACATATTTCACTGCCCTGGAGATGCTTTGCTTTATCCTGGTATCCGGCATTTCCTTGATCTGGGAGAGTCCCAGCAGGACAAGGGAAGTAAGGTAGAGATCCCCATTGGAGTTTCTCCACCATCCAAATGATCCGTCAGGCCTTTGAAACCCTGCCAGTTTTGCAAGACCCCGTTCTATTTTCTTCTTGAGCTTCTCCTGTGGTTGAAGTCCCATCCTTTCCAGGGCCCCATAATAGGCGACCAGGGGGACGAAACTGTTGAGGGTCTGTTCCACACATCCATAGGGAAAGTGGGCAAGATAATCCAGACTGGTGAGGCCGGCCAGGGCCGGGTGGGGTGTGAATTCCATCTCGAGGGAAGTCATGCCCAGCACATGCCCGGGTGCAAGAGGCATCCCGATCCGTGCATGTCTCTCCCGGGTTCGCCCGGCAAAATCGTAGTGCTTTGGCAATCCCCTGGAGCCTATGGGGAGGGTCCTCTGCTCACCGTCCTGAAGGGATTTGGACACAGTGTGAACGGTGATCACGGTCTTTCCCTCGCCCTTTCCTACCTTTACCTGCCAGGAAAGCTGACCCTGCCCCCGCTTGGGGATTTGAATCACCTGGACGGAAGACCCTTCAATGGAGACGGGCGGCTGGACATTCAGAGTGTTCTTCACAATATCCAGGGGGAGGTCTGTGCGGTTGTGGTTGATGACCCGCACCTCGGTCTGATCCCCCCGCCTGAAGAACCGGGGCAGCTTGAGGGAAGTGATCAGGGGTTTGGTCACCAGGCTCTTGGCCTTTTGCTCGCCAAAGACGTTTTGGGCGGAGTGGCCCCTGATGGTCGTGACCCAGGTGGTGAGATTGTCCGGTAAGGGTATTTCCACGGATGCCTTCCCGTTTTTGTCCGTGGAGAAGTTGGGCAGCCAGAAGGCGGTGTCCCGGAAATCCTTGCGAATAAATCGGCTGCCGGCCGACTTCACGGCACCCCCCAGATATCGAATGGGAAAGGAGTAGGTGGTGGCGATCCAGGGGGATCGTTTTGCATAAAAAAAGCTTCCCATGGGGGTGGTGTGGTCCGGCCTTATGTAATAAATGGCCTCATCCACCACACCTAGCGAGAAGTCTCCCTGAACAGGGGCTCCCTTCTGATCGGTGGCATTGATGTCAATCCGTGCAGTGTCCCCGGGCCGGTACTCCTTTTTGTCAAACCGGGTGCCGATGGTCATCTCCTTGCCTTCTATCGCCGCGTTCAGGGAGACCTTCTTGTGATGAAGACGGTTTCCGTTGTGCTGAATGACCGAGAGGTAGATGTTGGGGGCAAAGGTTTTCTTCACCGGGATCTCGAGAATCCGGGTACGGGTGTCCATATTCAAGACCCGTTGCTCCAGAATCTCCTGGCCCTCCATGGTAAAGAGGACCACACCCTTTTCGACCGGGGAGTTGATAAGGAGCCGTGCCTTCTCCCCGACCTTGTAGTTTTCCTTGTCCAGCCATATTTCAAGACCGGCATAGTTATAGTTGAAATCCCCTTTGAGAGAGTCATAGAGCCAGAGATTAAGGGACTTTGAGACCCTGGTCCCCTTTGGATCCGTTGTGAAGACCATGAACCGGGTGTACCCGGGTTCCAATTCCGAGATGGGAATTTCCACCATTGCGGTGCCCTTGGCATCCGTGTTGAACTCTTCCATGTAAAGAGGCGTGACCGGTTTTTCGTATCGGTTTCGGATGGGGTTCCAGACCTCCTGCTCCAGGGCGGCGGAGAAGGTCGTGCTGATGGGATTTCCCTCGATATCCTTGACATCTATGCGAAGCCTGAGGGGCTGATCCATTTTGTGCACAAATGGCGGTCTGGAGATCTCTACATTATAAAGGCTCTGGTTGAAGATGACCGATGTTCGTCCTGATACCCGGCGTCCGGAAGAGGGCATCACCTCTGCCTCGACGGTGATCAACCGGTCATAGGATTTCGGACCGGGGGTAAACTCCATGGAGAAAAACCCCTGGGAATCGGTCTTCCCTTTACCGTTCTTGATCAGGGACTGGTATCCCCCTCGGCGGTAGTATTCCCCTTCCCACCAGTGGCGGTAATAGGGCTTACGGGTCATCTTCTGATAAACACGATAGGTGACCGGGACGTTCTTCAAGGGGGACCCAAAGAAATAGGCCGCCTGGATACTGCACTTCACTGTTTCATCCGTCACATAGGCCTTTTTGTCGGTCTTCACATCCACCCTGAAATCCGGCTTTCGGTAGGCCTGGACAAAAAAGTAGGCGGCCTGTGACAGGGAACCCCGGTTATCCACCCACAGGGAATATCGGCCCAGGGGCGCCTCCGAAGAGAGATCAAAGG
This sequence comes from Deltaproteobacteria bacterium, assembly GCA_019307805.1. Classification (GTDB taxonomy): domain Bacteria; phylum Desulfobacterota; class DSM-4660; order Desulfatiglandales; family HGW-15; genus JAFDIX01. Next base: position 6,054 of record JAFDIX010000033.1, read on the forward strand.
AACCGTTTACCGTGCCCATGGCATCGGACCGGTCTTTCCACCTGTGCACTACCCGACCCTGTGAATCCTTGATCCGGATGACGGTATCAAAATTCTTTTTGATCTTCAGCCCCTTCCCGTCGTCCCCACGGAGCACGCCTTTGAAAAACACCCTGTGCCCCGGTCGATAGAGGGGGCGGTCCGTATAAAAATAGGACTTCAGGCCCTGGGTCTTTGCCGCGTGGCTGAGATGGGATTCAGCGATGGCCAGACCCTGACCCGTCTTCATGCCCACCACCAGCAACCGGGAGGCAGGCACGGGCTCCTTCATTTGAAATAGCCCTTCTTTGTCGGTTTTCGCTTTGGACAGGATTTGGTCGTTTCTGAAGAGACGCAATATCTGTTGAAACAGGGACTTCCGGGCGTTCTTTTTGGGCGGGGAGCCCTTAAGCACAAAGAGGTCCACATCTGCTTCCGGCTGGTTGTTTTCAAAATTCACCGCATATGCCAAAAGCGTATCCTTTCCCCTTTTGACGATGACTCCAATGTTTGAGACAAAGATAAAATTGCGATCTTCGGCATGGGCCGTGGTGGCCCGAATCAAATAGATGCCCGGGGAGAAGGCCTTGTCTATTTTTACTTCTTTGGTGAACCAGGTGTAGGGGCGATATCGCTTGAACCCATACTGGTCGGAATGCACCATGTCAAAGGGCTTCAGACTGGATCCTTTCTGCAGCAGGCCCTGGAAAGCGTGGGGATTTTTCAGGTACCATGAGATAGGTACTTTAAAGAACTCCAGCTTGAAGTCCTCGCTCCTGAAGGCCCGCACCGTGAACTTGATCTCCTTTTTGAGGGGATAGACTTCCTGGTAGATGGCGATTCGGACCTTTTCCTGCTCAGCGGTCAGGAGGTGATCCACATGCCGAATGTCTTCCCCTTCCTTTATCGTAATATGGCCTTTGTATGTGTAGGGCTTGAATCCTGACTTGCTCGCGGTAAATGCATAGGTTCCCGGTTTCAGGTCCCTCAGGGCGTAGATGCCTTTGAAATTGCTGGTGGAGGTGCCGGCACTGGGACCGCGTGCGATAATGGGGATGCCTGCCAGGGTGGTTTCGCCGTCGCCCAGGAGTACCCTGCCGGAGATAGAACCGGGCCTGTAAAGGGCGATATCCATGGACCTTGTTTTGCCTTTCATGAAGCGAATATTGGTGAGCCTCTCCCTGACAAACCCGGACTTTTCAATGGCCAGTTCATAGGACCCAGCCGGGATCTTGTCGAAGCGAACCATTCCATTGTCACCGGTCTCTCTCTCGAATTCATAGACCGCGTAGGGGTCCCCCCTCCACTGCATGGGCTTCATGAAAACACGGGTCCGTTTGATGGGGGTGGTTTTGTCGCTTTCGGTGATACGGCACTGGAAGACACCTTCTTTGTTGAGCCGAAGGACGATGGATTCGACCTCCTTGTTTTTTTCGACGTACCAGTAAAGCCGACGGAAGGAAGTGAAGCCGGCCTGTTCCGCATAGAGATTAAAGCTGACCCCGGCAGGCAGGTCCTGAAAGGCAAACTCTCCTTTTTCATCGGTATAGGCCCTTGAATAGCCCGAGCCTCCGGATGCATTTTCAATTTCCACAAATGTCCCTGGAATAGGGGCCAAGGTGCCGGCATCGATCACTTTTCCCTTGATGACCAGTCGCGCCGCAGCTTGGGGTGGCGGGCAGGCCACGAGGAATACCAGGCCCATAAGGGCGATGGCAAAAATACTTTTCGTCTTCATTCCATTCTCCTGGTTACTGATCGTTCATCAAAAGCGACGACTTCGAAAGTGGCATAACGGCAGGGCATTTGAGGATCGATGCCCAACTGTTTCCGCAGCCTTTGAATACCGTAGGAGAGGGTGCGGGTCTCTCCGGGTAAAAGCACCCCCCCCTTTCCTTCCTGTGAGAGATACAGCCCCTGGGTGGCAAAATCAATATCATAGGGATCGGTAATCTCCTGCAAAGGGCCGACAAAAGAAAGGACAAGGGAAAGGTCCCCCATTTCCGAAAGAAAGAGGGGCCTGGTGCGGGTATCCCCAAAGGTTACCCGTTGGGCCAGATCCTGAATAGTGTCTGCCATACTGACGGCATGGGGGAAAAAGCTCCCCATGCAGACCCTCACTTCCCTGTCCCTCATGAGGCTCAGATAGACACCGGTACGGGGAAGACTTGAAAGACCTGGTGCTTTTTGGAGAATACCCCTTTGGGGTTCCAGTGCGCCAAGAATACAGTTCCTTGCATATTGAAGGGTCACTCTTTCCCGGGGGGAGCCTACCCATTGGCGATAGGACTGGAGGCGGTTTTCAGGAAATACCTGGGGAGGCATTTGGATGAATAAACCCAGCAGGACGCAGACAAGCAACCTCATGGCTCTCCCCTCACCGGATGAAAATAGTCCCGTCCCAGATATTCCTGCTCCAATACCACTCCATCCCTTTTCCTGATTCGGTATCTCATTACTTCCTTGCCGGGCTCTGCGGTCCTGTCAGGAAAGGGGGCTTCTATCTCCGTCACCCGGGTGATGATTTCTATCTCATAGGGCATTTTTTCTTTCCCAAGAATGGAGATCGTCAGAATGTCTTCCGCGATGGCTGTAGAAATCCGGATTGGGATAGGAAGGGTGTTTTTGAATTTAAGGTCCTTGTATCCATAGGCAACCGTGGCATCAAGCCCCAGGGGAAGATAGGTGACGGGAGAGGAGTGTCTGTGCCTTTCTACCACCTCCAGGTCCGAGAGCAAGACGGCATTGTACAGGGTGGATGAAACCTGGCAGATTCCGCCCCCAATCTGAATGCTCTTTTTGTCCTGAAAGAGGACCGGCGCCGGAAGATAACCCCGCCTTGCCGTGCGACGTCCGACGGCTCTGTTGAAGGAGAAAACCCGTCCTGGCTCTATGACAAGACCCTGGAGCCTTCCGATGGCCATCTCGATGTTTCTTGTGCGGTCATAGTTGTCAATGAGAAGGGTGGCACAGCTTCCGAGAATCTGATCTGACTGTGAGTCCATGCCGATTGCGTGGGAACTCAAAAGTAGGGGAAGAAAAAAGAAAAACAACAGATGCATTCTCTTCATGATTCAGGCCTTTTTATTTTGCAGATTCAACTAATATACCAGATCTTGAAAAAATAGGGAAAAAGGCATAAGAATCATTGCAGAGCAAACTCCCAGGGTCGATGAAGGTTGTGACCCCACTGTACTAAGAGTTGGATTGAACGACGTGCCATGGTAGAGTAGGGCACCTCGAGGGATGGAAGGATAGTATTGGGCCATAAAAAAGAAGATATTTCATTCAAAATCTGAACTCAAAAGGAGGAAACATGAAACGGACAGGATTTTTTTTAATGTTTGCAGCGGTCGCTTTCCTGGCAGGCACCCTTTTGGCCACGCAACCGGCAACGGCCAAGATCACCTTTGTCACCATCGGTACGGGAGGGGTCACGGGAGTTTACTATCCCACTGGTGGCGCCATCTCCAAGATGGTCAATAAGAAGCGCAAACAGTATGGGATCCGGGCCACTGTGGAGTCCACTGGTGGGTCCGTTGTCAATGTTAACGGTGTGATGTCAGGGGACCTGGATTTCGGGATTGTCCAGTCCGACCGCCAGTATCAGGCCTGGCACGGCCTGGCCGAATGGAAGAATCGGGGACCTCAGAAGGACCTGCGGGCCATCTGCAGCATCCATCCCGAGTCCATCACCCTGGTCGCTGCCGTGGACAGCGGCATCAAGACCATTCAGGATCTGAAAGGGAAAAGGGTCAACATCGGCAACCCCGGCTCCGGTCAGCGCCAGAACTCAATCGATGCGCTCACCAACGCGGGCATAAACTGGGAGAAGGACATCATCGCCGAACAGGTCAAGGCTGCAGAGGCCCCCGGACTCCTTCAGGACGGACGCATTGATGCCTTCTTCTACACGGTCGGGCATCCCAGTGGTGCCATAAAGGAGGCCACGGCGGGCAGGAGAAAGGTCCGTTTTGTACCGATCACCGAGATGGGAGCGCTTCTGAAGAAAAATCCCTACTATGCCAGGGCGGTGGTTCCCATAAAATTCTATCCGGGTGCCGAGAACAAGCAAGATGTGCCCACCTTTGGAGTCAAGGCCACCTTTGTCACTTCAATCAAGGTGCCTGATAAAGTTGTCTATGCCATTACCAAGGAACTCTTTGATAACCTGGAAGAATTCAAAAAACTTCACCCTGCTTATGGCGTCCTTACCAGGGAGAATATGCTGGAAGGCTTGAGCGCGCCTTTCCATCCCGGTGCCCTCAAGTATTTCAAAGAGGTCGGACTGGTCAAGTAGATTCAATAAAAGCTCCCGGGGCGGCGGGGCTTCTCGCCGCCCCGCGTTGCCGCAGGTCCACGGGTTTGTCTGGCAGGCTTGACCAAATGGTATGATTTCTTAGACTCAAGCAGCAGCATCCCCTATCAGCCCTTTTCAAAATCGCTATGCTTCAGTGGAGAAAGGAAAGATTTCCATGTCCCGAGGAGACAAGGACGCCGGACACGGAGATACTGCAGAAGGGATTCTGCATACCAGGACAGGCTCACAGAGAAGGTTAAGACCCCACGAGGCATATCTTGTTACGGCCATTGGTATTGCCTGGGCCCTCTACCAGCTCGCGCTCCCCAGCGTCCTGATCATTGACCAGACCACTGAAAGGGGCATACACCTCGCCTTTGCCATGGGCATGGTCTTTCTTTTGAGACCTCTCCTTCGCTCGGACAGGAAGTCGTTCAAGTGGCTTGCTGTTACCGACCGCATACCGGTCATAGATTACATCTGCGCCATCCTTGGAGCCCTTACAGCGCTTTATCTGGCCCTGGACTATGAAGGCATTGCCATGCGGGCCGGGATACCTCTCACCAGGGACATTATCTCGGGCACGCTCCTTGTGATACTACTCCTGGAGGCCGCCCGGCGCATCATAGGCCCTGCCCTTTCCGTCATAGCGATTCTATTTACTGTTTACGCCTTTCTGGGCCCCCACCTTCCCGACATACTCGCCTACAAGGGCATAAGCCTGACAAAATTCATCAGCAACATTACCATGTCTACCGAGGGGATATACGGGATCCCCCTCGGAGTCTCTTCTGCCATCGTATACCTTTTTGTGCTCCTGGGCGCATTACTGGATCGCGCCGGGGCAGGCCGTTTTTTTACAAACCTCGCCCTTTCCCTTTTGGGCTCCTACAAGGGGGGCGCGGCCAAGGCAGCCGTTGTTGCCAGCGCAGGCACCGGGCTGGTCTCCGGCTCCAGCATTGCCAATATTGTGACCACAGGGAATTTCACCATTCCCCTTATGAAAAAGATCGGCTACCCGGCAAAAAAGGCGGCTGCTGTTGAGGTCGCGGCCAGCACGGACGGGCAGCTCATGCCCCCCATCATGGGCGCGGCGGCCTTCATCATCGCCGAATACGTGAATGTGCCCTACGTGGAGGTGATCAAGGCGGCTGCCATCCCTGCACTGGCCTCCTACTTTGGACTCTTTTGCATTACCCACCTTGAAGCCTCAAAGTTGGGAATCGAAGGGCTGCCAAAAGAAGATGTACCCAGCTTCTTCGGCACCCTGAAGGAAGGTCTCCATTACGTCCTTCCCATAGGCGTGCTTCTGTTCGAGCTTGTGTACCTCCGGCACTCTCCCGAGCTTGCGGCCTTTCGGGCAATGATTTTGCTCTTCGCCGTTATCTTATATCAAGAGATACGTACTGCCCTTAAGGATAGAAGAAGTATCGCCTCGGGCATCATGAGTGCCTTCATTATCCTGAAGGATGGCATGGTCAAGGGCTCAATGAACATGATGGCCGTGGCACTGGCCTGCGCGTCGGCCGGGATCATCGTGGGCATTGTCAACATGGGAATTGGGGGGATGATATCCTCCGTGGTGGAGTTCCTCGCCGGCGGAAATTTTTTCCTCCTCCTTCTCATCACGGCTTTTGCCAGTCTCATGATAGGGATGGGCCTGCCCACTAC
>JAFDIX010000360.1 GCA_019307805.1 Deltaproteobacteria bacterium
CTTTTCTTAATGTCTCTGATGAGCCGGTTGTCCAGAGAAACGGAGTCCAGGTTCAATATCACGACACGTTGTTTCTCATGCTTTATGTCCTGGCCCAGATCAGAAAGACTTGGGAGAATCTTGGTTGTGTAGTGATGTGCCCTAAGTATTTCGCACAGGTTAAGGTAGTGTTCTTTTTCTGCATCAATAATAAAGATGGGTTCCATGTGACAATTGCACTCCAAATTCTGGATGTTCCTTTCCGCAATAGCTGTGCCAAAAAATCGACAAAGACTGATTATGTTCAAATTTAAAAAAAGACGATCCGTCTTTTCCGGCAACCCTTTGATATGATGTCATTTTTGTTGGAAAGAAGAAGAGGGTGGACGATCTTTACTTTTTCTTAGCCGTTCATTCGTTAGGCAGAGGGGTGGTGAAATTTGTCAATATTCAGGACATGAAAAACCTCTAAATGAATTTCTGAAATAATTTCAGACCAATAGCAGTGTCCGGAATCAGGACACTTTATTTTGACAAAGCATATGCAGGACATAGGGGACTGACGAGGTCTGCTCTGGGGGATTTCTTGAGGCTGGATTAATGGGTGGTGGGTTGTTCTATCTGGTATTTTTTGAGTTTGACATAAAGGGTGTTGCGGCTGATACCCAGGCGCTCTGCTGCCGCCTTCTTGTTCCAGTTGCATTCCAACAGGACATCTTGCAGCAGTTCTCTTTCGTGATCCGCCAGGGTAGGGGCAGTGAAATGCTTCGTTACGCGGTCCCGCAAGCCCGATGTTTGCAGCATGGAAGGGAGGTCGGATACCTCGATCTGGTTCCCCTTTACCAAAACAGTCGCATGCTCAATACTGTTTTCAAGCTCCCTGACATTTCCCGGCCAGTCAAAATCAAGAAGCAGCCTCATGGCCTCGGTGCTGAAATCCCGCAGCTCCTTCCCCTGCTCCTTGGCAAATCGCTGGAGAAAATGACGGGCCAGCAAGGGAATATCGTTTCTTTTGTCACGTAGCGACGGCATGTGAACAGGGATCACCTTAAGGCGGTAATAGAGATCCTCGCGAAAATGCCCTCGCTTGACCTCCTCCAGAAGGTCTTTATTTGTGGCTGCGATAATTCGGACATCCACGCTCAGGCTCTTCTCACCTCCCAGACGCTCAAATTTCTGCGTTTGAATGACGCGGAGCAACTTGATCTGGGCAGATGGGGGAATCTCACCAATCTCATCCAGAAATACCGTTCCGCCGTCGGCCAGCTCAAACCTGCCGGACTTTTGGCGGACGGCACCTGTAAAGGCACCTTTCTCGTGCCCGAACAACTCACTCTCCAGGAGGGTATCCGGGTAGGCCGAGCAATTAATCACTATAAAGGGGGCATCCTTCCTCTGGCTCCTCTGGTGGACGGCCTTTGCCGCCAGTTCCTTGCCTGTACCGCTTTCCCCCTGTATCAACACCGTGGCGTCGGTAGGGGCAATATCCTCGATGAGTTTGTAAAGCACCTGCATCTTTCGATCCTTGCCCACGAGACCGCCAAATTCGGCATGGGCCTCGAGACGACTCTGAAGATCACTGATCTCCTCCTCCTGAACAATGGCCCGCTTAATCACACCGGAAGCCTGGGACAGTATCAATCCGGCCGAATCAATCTCCTGCATATTGCAGTCACAGGTGCCCGGGCAGGCAATGACCAGCGCCCCAAAGGGTTGATTTTCATGGTAAAGAGGAACGATCGCCTGGCGGACTGCGTTCTGAAATTCCTCAGGTATAAGGGGGGGAGTAAATAGCGCCTCTTCATAAAAAGTAACATCCGTCATGCCATGTAGAGCAGACGTGGCCGCTTCAAAGGTTTCAGGATCCCTCAACACCTTGTACTCCCTATGGGATAGAGTGTACATGATATTCCGGTTCATATTCAGCACCAGAAGACACATATGCCCGCATTTAAAAATGTGCTGGAACCTGGTGATGAGAAAGGCGCCCATGTCTTTCAGACTGTGCAGTGCGCCGATCTCCTGGACGATCCCGCAAAAGGTGCGGGTCTGGTTATAGGAACGTTCAAGCTCATGTGCCTGCTCCTCAAGTTGGCCGGTATAGTTTTCTATCCGTGTGATCATGTGATTGAATGAGACAGCCAGTTTTCCTATTTCGTCCTGGCTTTCAACCGGCACCTTCACGTTGTGTTCACCCCTGTCCACTTTTTGCGTGGCTTCTGCCAGCGCAGCCAGGGGACGCGTTATCCGTCTTATAAAAAAAAGCGCCCCCATGATGGCAACGGCCAGTATTGCAAAAGTGAGGAGGCCTATCTGCAGCCACACCCTGGTCATCTGCTCTCTATACTTGGATTCGGAAAACCCCAGGCGCAGGGTACCGGCCTTGCCTTGAAAAATGGGCAAGGCAATGTCCAGGAAATGTTCACCTTCGGTTGAGCCGATCCTTTTAAGATGAAAAAGATCCGCATTACTGATCGCATTGGCCTCCATCAGCCCTTGGGGAATTCCGTGTTTGAATGTGTGGGCCAGTACAAGACCGTCTCTGTGAATGAAGGCATAGGAAATATCAGAATGGGTTTTTTTCTGCATATCCAGAAATCTCTGGAGGGCCACAAGGTCGTTGATAAGGACCATGTCTGCTGCGGCCAGGGCCATTGCATGGGCATGATTTTCCGACTGGGCAACCATGGTGTCCCGCAAACTCCGACTGTATCGCTGAATGATCAAAAGCGATACGATCAACACGCTGAAGATCACCAGGGCAGAAACCGAAAGAAGCAATTTGCTTTTAAGGCTTTGAAAACGCATGGATCTCATTTCTCATCTCTCGAAACCCTTTGGGCCATCTCGACAATACCGGAATACCAGTTCTGCTTGGGAACGATGAACCGGTCTATCAAAAGCTCTTCCAGTATCTCCTTCCCCTCGGGTTCCAGGTGCATCTGAAAAACCACATCGCGGATTTGGTCCTTGAGTTGCTGATTCAAATGTCTTGAAACGACCAGCGGGGGGATGCCGTATGTTTCTGATTTCTTAATGATTCTGGCCTGCTCCGTGAGGGAAGGTCTTCGTTTGTGGTAATATTCCCAGATAAGCCCGTCAATGGCCGCCCCGTCCACAAGGCCCCTTCCAACCGCCAGAATGGAATTGTCATGGCTGTAGGTGTAAATGGTCCGGTCAAAAAAGGTCTCCGGCCTTTCACCCATCTGTGCAAGCCAGTAGACAGGGACCAGCCATCCTGTATTTGAGTTCGGATCAGTAAAGGCAAAGACTTTTCCTTTCAAGTCTTCAAAGGTGTGAAAGGGGCTTGCCTTGTTGACAATCAGGTAGGATTGATAAAAGGGACTCCCCCGGACCTGGGGTGTGGCCAGGATTTCAAAACCGTAAATATCCTTTCCGGTGGCATAAGGGCCTGAACATATGAAGGCCAGATCTATTTGGCCTTTTCCGAATAGCTCATTGATCTCTTCATAGGTCTTTCGCTGGATCAACTCCACTTCAGCATCGAGTTTCCCCCCAATATAATCCAGGAGACTCTGGTAATAGGCAAATGTCTCTTTGGGGGAGATCATGGCCCCCACAGCGACCCTGATGCGCTTGGTGTCGACAGACATTTCTCTCGGACGTTCAACCGGTTTTGTCTTGTTGAAGTCCACAACAACACCCTCCGGATCACCAAAGCACCCCCACAGGCTCAGCAAAAACCCGATCAGCAGGGTGAACAACCAGTGGTCTTTTCCTCTTTTGATTTCAGTCATCGAATCCATAGCGCTCATTACATATTCTGTTTGCCAGGATATAATTCCCAGAATTGTGGAAGAATATTCACTATTGAAGTATGTACCACGATGTAGCACAAATGGTCAATTCTATAATTGTCACATCATGAAGGAAATCAAAGCTGGAAAAAGCAAGGCGGAAATTGGGGGCCCATGAATCATTTGCTTATTTTTCGTGGACGGCCCCTATTCATACGGGTATCATAAAAATTGAAAAGGAAGCACGGGCAAATTGTTTTACAACACGACAGATTCGGAAGTGAGGAGAGGGATGTGGCCCGGATCAAAACTATTTTAAGCAGAAGAGTGTTTCTGAAAAGAGCCTCTGGAATGTTTGCCGGTCTGGGGATATTGCTATGAGCAAAGGTATTCGCATTGAAATCGCAAATAATCCGGATGAACTTGTCATCAAGGCTTTTCACCTGTTTGTTCAAATAGGTCAAGAGACCCTGGGGGAAAAGGACCGGTTTTCGATTGCCATTTCAGGCGGGTCGACCCCCAGACCCCTCTACAGAAAAATGGGTGAGGAGCCCTGGCATTCGGAAATCCCATGGGAGCGGACCCATATTTTCTGGGTGGATGAACGCTGTGTTCCTCC
>JAFDIX010000034.1 GCA_019307805.1 Deltaproteobacteria bacterium
TTCATCCAGGGCGAGGTTGTAATCTCCGCCGATACCGCCGACATCATAGATGGAAAGGGGTGCTTGTGCGCCTTTTGGGAGCACATCCATCCTATTATCAATGCGAAGAATATCACCGGCCTCGCGTTTCACCGATTCTGAAATCAGGACCTGGCCGCCAACGGTGTAGGACTCGATCCTGCTGGCCATATTCACCCCGCTTCCGACAACGGCATATTTACTCCTTTTGGTGGACCCGATATTGCCGACAATCACTTCGGCCTCATTGAGACCGATTCCCATTTCCAATTCCGGCAAGCCATTGAGGCGGTTTTGCCGGTTTACCTCCGTCATTGCATTCTGCATATCAATGGCAGAGGCAATGGCCTGTGCATTGCGATTCGGCATCTCATTGGGGGCGCCAAAAATGACCAGCAGGGCATCGCCGATGATTTCGTTGATGGTCCCATGGTATTTCAAAATGATGTCCACCATGACTTCAAAGTAGGCATTGAGCATTTGCACGACCTTTTCCGGTTCAAGCCTTTCCGACAGGGCCGTGAAGCCTCGAAGGTCGGTCATCATGATAGTCACGGTTCGCCTCTCACCACCCAATTCCAGAGAGGAAGGATCCTTGAGTATGGCATTCATCACTTCGGTCGAAAGATAGCGGCCAAACATCTTTTTGAGGAGTGCCGACATATCCGCAAATTTTGTCTCCCGATCTCTCCATCTGACGAAAATATAGGCAATGAGAAGAAGCATCACCCAGAAGAGGACCAGGACAAAGGCCTCGGTGGCCACGAGATAAAAGGGATCGATGGCACCATTTCGAAATGGTGCGGATGTGTAAAAAGGGGCATAGGGGATGAGCCCCGTCAGTGTGGCAACGGTCGTCGCTACAATAATCAGAGAGAATGAAGCCAGCCAGGGCATTGCAAAGGCAGGCCCCAACAGAAGGAAGTTCAGCGTTCCCAAGGCCATGCTGAGCAGGACAGGTGCCGGGTGGGTTACGGGACCATAGATATAGCATGCGCCTGCAATATTGAGTGCGCAGTATTGCAGCACGACATGGGCAAAGACACGGTTTTCAGGGGCCCGGCGCCGCATCCAAAGACCCAAGACCACAATGGCCACCCAGACCATACCCGTAGCCCGGACAGCCGTATAATACAGCCCCATACCGGACCAATTGACAAAAGAAAGCGGATCGGCCTGCAGTATGGCAAATCCGTATACAAAACTGCTGACCCCTCCTGCAAAGAAATAAAGGGCCACCACGAGCAGGCAGCGGTCCACCAGGTTCCATTCCAGGGGGTTCCGGTTCTCCCGGTTCTCCCTGAGGAGCAGGCCCCCCACCAGAAATGCAAAGGCCCAGGGAACGGCGGTCGCCATCACCTGTTTGAGCCACAAACCCTCCGTCATGGGGACTCCTCCCTATGCCTGCATAAAGCGATTATTGGTTCATGGAATCAGGGGACACCTTAACCGGTGTTGTCTTCATCTTCGGACGACTCTGGGAGAGGCTCCTTCTCCGCTTGGGGTGTGATTGCTTCCATGGCAGAGGCCAATCGCTCGCCCAGAATCACACTGATATTAAAGTTGAGGTTGGCCACAATGTGGGGAAAGAACTTCAGGTCTTTTTTGAGTTTCCGGTAATCGAACCGCAGTGCCTCCACGGGGCTCAGGGCCCGCACATCCGCTGTGCGGTGGATTTCTTTGATATATCCGATTTCCCCGAAAACCTGTCCCGGACCCAGGAGGGTGATACGCTGGGATTTGCCGTCACTGCGCCTTGCAACCTCGACCTCACCGGACAGAATGAGGTACATGCTCCGTCCGAAGGTCCCCTGTTCCACCAACAGTTCCCCTTCAGCAAATTCGCTGAGCTCGGAGATCACGATCGCCTTGCGCACCTGATAGTTGCTCATCCCCTGGAACAGAGAACTCTTCTCAAGGACATCCTTGTGCATGGACAGGGACAGTATCTGGTAGAGCCCAACCAACCGAATTCGGGACATGACAATGGGTGTGATAAGGAGGTTGGCGAAAAGGGCAAAAATCATGGTCGCAGCAGACAGGGCCCCGAACTGGGCTATGAGTGTAAAATTGGACTGGAGGAGGATGCCGAATCCCAGGGCCAGGGCCAGGTAGGTGGCGACCATGGGAGTGGCCTCTTCCTGAACAGTGATTTGCACCGCCTCACCGTAATCAGAGGTTCGCCGGCACAGATCGTTATAACGGGAGAAGAGATGTATGGTCCCGTCTATGGCGATCCCTATGGCAATCACCGAGACCATGGCGGTCCCCGGGTTCAATGGGATCCCAAAATAACCCATGACGCCGAACATTAAAGTGATGGGGATCATGTTGGGTATGAGTGAAATGAGCCCTCCCTTAAAGGAGGTAAACATGGCCGACATAATAAGAAAAATCACACAGAGCAGAATAGCCAGGGACCTCACCTGGGCGATCATGAGGTTTTCCGAGGCGGCATTCACCATCAGGTTTTCACCGACCACATAGGCCTTCATTTCGTTTCCGGAGATGTCTGAAGCGACTTCCTTCAGCTCACGTATGTGACTGTTCAGTGTGTTGGAATCGCTGACATTGTGTCGAACCACAATGTTGGCACGTCGAAGATCGTGGCTCACATAACTTTCCAGATCCCTGCGATGAAAAAAGAGCAGGTACTGGGCCACGAGTTCTCGGGTTTTCGGCACTTTGAGGTATTCCTTGTCACCGCCGTGGAACTCACGGTTGACGAGGGACAGATGATCAGCCAGAGATATACTGCGGTCAAAAATCCTTTGTTTTTCGAGGAAGTTCTGGATAGAGACCAGCTTCTTGATGTTGCCGGGGTCCAAAAATGCCTTGTCCGAATCGGATTCGAGGGTGACAAAGAACACCTTCATTCCGGACAGATCCTCGTGGATCCTCTTGGTGTCCTGGATCAGAGAACGATCCTGTTTGAAATAGGACAGGGGATCGTTGGTGACGTTTATCTTGGAGAGTTGAAACACGAAAAATGCGCACAGAACCGCAGTCAGTAGCAGAATGGATCGGGGAAACCGGGTTTTGGTAAAACCGAAAATACGAACAAACAGGCCTGGCAACCCGGTAACCCCTTCACCCTGATTTCGGTACAGCCGGGTCCGGCGCGGCCCCATGAGACTCAGGACCATGGGGACAAAGAGAATGGTGATAATACCGTTTGCCAGAATGGCAAAGGTCGAGGCCATGGCGAAGTCCTTAATGAGCCCGATGTTGCTGAAGATGTTACTCGCAAACCCCATGGCAGTGGTGAGGATGGTCAGGACGAGGGGGACACCCATATGCTTCATCATGAAACGGGTGGCATAGGCACGGTGATCTTCCTGTGCCTCGGAGAGGCCCCGGAAGTAGGTGGAGATCATGTGGGTATCCTCGGTGGACCCGATGACAATGATCAGTGAAGGCAACATGGCACACAGAATGTTCATGGGAATGCCTGCCCAGGCCATCATTCCAAAGGTCCAGGTGAGGCTCAAAGCGGAAGTGATGAGAGGAATCAATGCGGCGAAGAAGCTGCGGAGAAAGAAGAGGATGGCCAGGGCAAGCACCAAGGCCGACAGGGGCGCCAGTAGCCTGAGGTCATCAAAAAGAACCTTTTTCAGTTCCGCATTGATGCGTGGCGGCCCCACTTGAAAGACCTGTTGAAATACCGAACGGGCCGGTCCCAGGACCCCGTCTATGGCCTGGCTGGCTCGGCGGTCAAAGGTGTCATCCAGTGTGTCTTCCCGCACCGAAACCATGAGTGCGGTCACGTTTCCGTCGGTTGAGAGGAAATTGCCCACGATGAGGGGGTTGTAGAGGGCGTCGGTCCTGGCCTGATCGATCCTTTTTTGGTCCTTGGGGGCTTCGGGAAGGAATATTCTGGAATCGATCTTGCCCCCTTTGCCGCGGATACTGCGCAGGCTGAAGAGATCGTCCACCCGTTCCACAAAGTCGAGTTCTTCCAGAGCATAGTGCAAATTTTCGAGGGCTGCCAGTTTATCCGGTGTCCAGAGATCGGGATCCCTGACGTAGACAATGGTGCGGTTGTCGGAACCAAACTCCCGGGCGATTTTGTTATAGATGGGCAGGTCGGGATCGGAAGCAGATATCAGACTGCCGAAGCCGGTGTCCACACGGAGTTTGGGAATACCCCAGGCCGCAAGACAGGTAATGGCGGTCAGCAGCAGAAAAGTGATCAGCCGGTGTTTCAAACCAAACGTGAGAAATTGGGTAAACATCATTGGCTCTCTTTTAAATTCCGTGCAACCAGATAAAAAATTTCAGGACAGGCGATCAGACGGCAGCCATTAAACGTCTCCTGCCTGCGCCGGGTCGCCTGTACCCGAAGGGTTTATGGCGGCAGCTCATCCCGTTCTTCGATAAACGGAGACGCCTCCTGAATGGGCCGTTTTTTCGAGGTCTTTATGTGTCGATTCTCCATGAGCCAGGCGGTAGTGAACATCTCCGGGGTCACGTAAGTATGGGAAAAAATCCGCTGGTCGATCTTGAGCAGGGTTGTGTGGCGCTCCTTAAAATTTTCCATGAGGATCATGTTGGCGCGCCACATGTCACCATTCACCCTTTTGAGATCATGGTAGGTCTGGCGTTTGAAAAACCGCCCCCGGCGGTCATAATAATCCGTCCGCACGATGAAGAAGCTGTCCTGTCGAATAAAGTGCCGTCGGAGACTATAACCCGTTGTCCTTTCAATTTCTTTATCCTGGGGGAATGCCTCTACGACAAAGTAGGTCGTTTTTTCTATCTCCTTATCTGCTGTTCGCACGTAGCGAAAATCCGACAAAATCTCAGCGGTCATATCCTCGATGGCAAAGTCGGTGCCCAGGAAATTGCTGCCCCTGGTATTCCCGGCCTGGGAATTCATTTTCTTCCCAAAAGCGGGCAGATAGATTCCACTCTCACTGACCCCGGAAGGATAGCGCACGGCCAGCAGTGCGACCCCGCGAACTTCTTCGGGATCGTCAAAGACCATGAGATATTTGACGGTCCCATCCCTTTCCACCCTGGAGAAACGCCGGACCTTTCTGACATCCCGGTTTCCTGCATGGTCCATGAGGATCATGGTCTGTTCCTCAAATACATAGGGGAACAGCTCGTGGCGCTTGAAAACCTCTTTCATGATACCGGGACCGGTCCACTTCCCCTCGGCATAGGCGGTTTTGGTCACGGGTGAAAACAAAAAACCCCATAAAACCATGAGGACCGCGCACAGGGCAATATGCATCCCATGCAGAGATGCCCCCCCCGCTTTTCTTTTGGACGTTTTCCACCTCGTCATGGCTCAGGCCTGTTCATGAAGGGTTTTTAATATCTCCCGGCTGATGATTACGCTCAACTCCCCCATCAGGGCACTCATGGAGGAAACCGTCGTTTCCAAACCCGATTCTGTTTGCTCCTCTTGACCGGTAAGATCAGTCATTTGGGTGATCAGGGGTTTTCTATCCTGGCCTCGCGATAAAATCCACTGTACGGAAAGCCGCACCTTTCCATCGGGATCTCGCTCAAATTTCATCACCTCGATGTCAATACGGAAATCCGGCGGGGTCCGGGGTTGATGGGGGGAGAGAAAGACATTGGGAGTCGCCAAGAGCTGGGAGAGGTTTTTGGCAAGCACCCGCATCATGTTTTTGCGCAGGTTTCCGCCCCACTGATGAAATTCAGCCAGTTCCACCCGGTTACCGGTGCTCCTGGTGACAATCTGAGGCCTCTCCAGGTACTGGGGGAGGCGGAGTGAGGCGACCTCCAGGGACAAGGGCTCTTTTGGATCGGTGTCCTTCAGAAGGCTTTCACCGGGGTCAAGGGGATTCAGGATATAAAATTTTGTGGCCGGGGTGTTCGAGGAGATACATCCCAGTAAGAGACACCCGGCCAGCAAGAAATACGAAATTTTTCCTATTCTGGAAAGGGAAAGCAGCATCACTTCTCTCCTGGCGGTTTCTTGCCGAAAATGATGGAGTTGGGATTTCTCTCGAGCAGATCCACGAGTGTCCTGATGGATCGGGCCGTTTCCGCCAACTCCTCTGAAAGTTCGATGATTCTATACTGGAGGGGCGAATCGGGCTTCAGCACCTCGTCCATGAGGCCCATGGTGGTCTGGACCTTTTCCAGGGCGTTTCGACCCTCCTTGATGGCGTCTTCCAGGTTTACCGCAATGGGCTCAACGCGCTGATCCACTTTGCGCAGAATGCTTTTCAGGGAACGCAGGGATTCCCTCAGATCATCCACGGTTTCCTGCAATTCAGGCTTGTTGATCAGCGCTCCCGCCCCCCTTGCCAGCCGGTTGGCCTGGCGAAGGGTCTCCAGGAGTTCCGTCCCGATCTGTTCAACATCCACTGCTTCCACCTGGGCAAGGATACTTTTGAGAGAATCGGC
The DNA here is from genome assembly GCA_019307805.1 of Deltaproteobacteria bacterium. Lineage (GTDB taxonomy): Bacteria > Desulfobacterota > DSM-4660 > Desulfatiglandales > HGW-15 > JAFDIX01. Next base: position 6,406 of record JAFDIX010000034.1, read on the forward strand.
CATTTGTTCCAGGCTGGCCGGAATGGTTGGCAATTCCGGAAATGGTACGTCTGCCTTCACAAACCGGGCGGGGGCATCCGGGTGCATATCGAGTTCTACGAACAGTTGGCCCGTAAGAAGGCTGCCGGTCTGCAACTGGGCCCGGAGCCCGCGATCCACCAGGGTCTTGAGGGTATCATAGGGGGACTCAATTTCTCCTTCACCGCGTTGTATGATCCGTTCGGGCTCCAGCTCAATCAGGACAGGAATCCGAAAGGTGGTGTCTTTTTTGATAAACTCCAGACGAATGTCCGTGACCGAGCCGACTTTGATCCCCTTGAATTCGACCGGCGCCCCTATATTGAGGCCCCGAACAGACCCGTCAAAGAAGAGAATAAATGTAACCCTGCTGGTGAAGGCCTTTTCCTGGATCGTCTCGTAATCATCGTGAAGAGTAAACACCAGACCTTCCACATTGTCCTTCACCTGTTCCAGGGTGTCGGGGGTCTCAAAGGCGATGCCGCCGTAGAGGATGGATTGGACCGATTCCGTGCGTACTCTGATCCCGTCCGCACTCACGGAAACATCCACTCCGCTCACATTCCAGAAGCGGCTGTTGCTCTTCACGAGCTTGTCATAGGGGGACTTGATAAAGGAATGGATGAAAATACTCTGCCGGTCGCTTCCAAGCTCCCACCCCAGGACCTCGCCGGCCAGAATGCCGCGATAGTATATGGGAGACCCGGCATCGACGGATCCCAGCTTCTTTGCAATGAGCGTGATCCTGATGCCTTTTTCATCGGCCTTGACCCCCGGCGGCTCCTCAAGCCCGACAAAGCGCCTCTGGGGCATGCCCTGGCCCGGCTCAATCTCGATATAGGCCCCGGAGAGCAGGGTCCCAAGGCCCGTGGCCCCGCGGAGGCTGAGCCTGGGCTTGATTACCCAGAAATGGGTCTCACGCCGGAGAAATATCTCTGCCTCCTTTTCCATGGCGGCCTTGACAATGACACGGGAGAAGTCCTCGCTGAAATAGACGGAGTCCACTACTCCGATCTCGATATCCTTGTACTTGATCTTGGTTTTACCGGCCTCGATCCCTTCTGCGGTCTTAAAGGTAATCGTTATCTCCGGCCCCTTTTCAGAGATGGTCTTGACGATGAGCCAGCCGCCCACAAGGGCGGTGACCAGGGGTATCAGCCACACCAGCGAAGGCCCGGCCTTCTTTTTGACCTTGGGTGCGGGCGGGATTTCGGTTTCTTCCGAATCAGTTTGAAAATCCGTCATTTTGGCCTTCCACTATTGTCCCAAATGAGTCGCGGATCAAAAGAATGCGCAGCAAACATGGTGATCACCACTACGGCGCCGAAAAAGGATGCGCCGACTCCCGGTCTGATGGTCGACAGGGCGCCAAAGTTGACCAACCCCACAAGAAGGGCAACCACATAAATATCCACCATGGACCAGGCCCCCACTCCTTCGGTGACCCGGAACAGCAGGGTGCGGTCCCTGGTTCTGTGGCTGGAGTTTTTCTGCACCGAAATATTGAGATAGGTCAACACGGTCAGTTTCAGGACCGGTACCACCACACTGGCAAAGAAAATGATCATGGCCAGTCCATACATCCCGCCATGTATGAGGTGTATTACGCCGTTCATAATGGTACTGGGATCACCCTGTCCGAACTGAATGACCGTCATGACGGGGTAGACATTGGCCGGGATGTAGAGGAGTATTGCGGTTATGATCAGGGCCCAGGTCCGCATAGTGCTGTTCGCCTTGCGGCTGTGAAGAGGGCTTCCGCAGCGTGGACAGGCACCATGGCCGTGTTCATCCAGGGTTGCTCCGGGGACGAGAAGGGCGCAGGTATGGCAGCTGATGAGGCCCCGTTCTGCGGCAGTGACCCCCGGGCCGACGCCTTTTGCTTCCAGTTTCATGGGGGGCCAGATGAGAGTGGGGTCCATATTGGCATGGGCGGCAGCCGACAAAATCATGAGTCCCGCAAAGGCAAAGAGTGACGTACCCGGGATGACCGTGGCGAGGTCCAGGAGTTTGACTACGGCTATGAGGACCCCAAGCATGAAGACTGCGATCAGGCTCCAGGGCATGAGGGACCGGACCATACGATAGACAAGGGCCATTTTCCAGGGCTGGAGGCCGAATCTCAGAGGAAAGAGGATATAGAGCATTCCGCCAATGATCAAAAGGGGAAAGACAAAGCTTGTCAAGGCCACCAGGAGACCCAGTTCGCCCATGCCCAACCGGTAGAGTTCCATGGCCCCGGAGAGAAAGAGGTCTTCCTCTATGCGGCCACTCGCCTTTAGGGAAATGAAGGGGAAGAAGTTGGCCATGAGGAAGAGCATGATGGCGGACAGGTTCAGGGCCAGGGCCCTTTCAAGACTATTGGGCACCTTGCGGTACAGGATCGCTCCGCATCGCACGCAAAGGGCCTTGCTGCCACCCGGGACGGGGGTGATGGTATGCAGGAAATCGCACTCGTGGCAGGCCATCAATCCGCCGGCCCCCTGGCCAACATTTTTTTCATTCACGGGACTATCTTTTGTGTCCATCAGAGACTTTCAATCAAAGGATGCTTCAAACGCACCATACCATCGCCAAATAATGAAGTGATGATCCAGAAGACGCCCTGGATTTCTAAAATGTGCTGGCCGTACAATAGACGCTGGCAAATGAAAAATCAAATCAAAAACCGGCACGTTGACGGATTATACAACACTTTAAGGAACAGGCTGCAGGATCCATTGCCCTATGGTATCCTGCCCCAAAGACCACTTTTTTTAGTGATTAACCTAAACCACCAGCATGGCTCTTACAAATGGAGTAATGGAGCGTTACCGCGCCGGCGTGATATACCCCCACTGGACCAGGCGCTGATAGGCATACTGTGCCTGATTTCCGCTGGAAACCGACTGCAGGTAGCGGTGATACTGGTTTGCAGCCGGCTGTGTGTCCCCCATCCCTTCCAGGGAGTAGCCCTGTAAAAACGTGATATTGGGATTCCCGGGCAACAATTGTTGGTAGGTATGAAAATCCCTGTACCCGGCATGGTATTTCTTTTGCTGGAGGGATGCCATCCCGCTTACCAGGTAGGCCTGGGGCTCCTTCGGGTAAACCTGTTTGGCCAGGTTTGTGTAGGGTATGGCTTCTGTGAACTTCTTTTGCACGTATAGGCACTTGGCCATCATGAGCAGTCCGGCGTAGTCATCAGGGGCTTTGTAAAGGGCCTGTCTAAAATGATTCCGGGCACTCGGAAATCGCCCCTTTCCCATTTCCTTTTCCCCCTTCTGCATCTCATCGATGGCCCCCTTCATTTTTCGGAGGCTTGCGGTGTGGTCCATGTAGCGGGTTCGCAGCACGGGGAATCTTTCAGCGGTCCGATATTTGGTGCGGGTGGCTTGCAGCACTGTCCGGTATCGTTCCTCACTCATGGGGTGGGTCGCAAACATGAGCTCCAGTGCGGCAGGCTTTTGCATGGACATGTTCCTCAGGATATCCATAAGACCCACCATTCCATTGGGGTTGTACCCGCTTTTGACCATGTATTCCATGCCCAGGGCATCGGCCTCGCGTTCGTTGTCCCTGCTGTATTTGGCAAGCAGGGCTCCCGCACCTATGCCGGCCAGTCCCTGGGCGATACTGCCCAGTATCTGACTCTGGGATCCTGCATAGGTGGCCAGTCCGCCCACAGTGGCTGAGATCAACATGCCCTTGGAGGTCTGCTCTGCAGTGTGCCGTGCGTTGACATGGCCCAGTTCGTGACCCAGCAGCCCTGCCAACTCCGCTTCATTTTCCAGTGCGAGCAGCATTCCCCGGGTACATGCGATACTCCCTCCGGGAAAGGCATAGGCATTCATGTAGGTGGCATTCACGGCACGAAAGGAATAGGGCATATTGGTTCTGTGGGTCTGGGCAGCCATTCTCTTGCCGGTGCTGCCAATGTAGGCATTCAGGGCATGGTCCTGAATGGTGCCGTAATCCGCAGAGAATTGATGGGGAGAATTCTCTCTGTCGATCTGAATTTCCTGCTCTTCCGAGACCAGCATCAGCTGGGACCGGCCGGTCACGGGATCGGTCGCACATCCGGCCAAAAATCCGGCAGATGATAATGCTGCGAATCGGATGAAATTCCGTCGGGTCATTTTTTTTGAAATGAAGGTTGTCTCTAAGGTATTCCCCATGGGCATCTCCTTATGTTCTCCACATTATGCAAGGAAACGGGTAAAATATCAAATCTTGAAAGGAGGGGTCAAATCAGACCGCAAGAACAGGGAGAAGGGTGTCCCTGATCTCTTTGAGTTGCGTTTCATCCTCTATCTTTTGCCCTTCCAGATCTCTCACATAAAAGACATCGGCAATCTGATCCGCCTTTGTGGAGATCTTGGCAATCCTGATGTCCAATTCCAACTCAAAGAGAGTGCGGGTGATCTCATAAAGGAGGCCCACCCTGTCACTGGCAAAGACCTCTATCAGGGTGAAAAAGTCCGATGAATTATTATCCGTGAGCACATCGGGCCGGCGAAAGGATTTTTGGGAACGGGTAAGAATCGAAGGCCTTGCCCGTTGCTGCAGACGCTGGTCCAGGGAGAGATCCCCATGGAATATCATTTCCAGGTCAATGCGTATTTTTTCCCGGATTTCCCGTGAGTGGATGGGGTCAAGTGGGCTGGTGACTATGAATCTATCCAATGCCGTTCCATCCCGCCAGGTGTAGATGTGCGCAGAGAGGATGTTGATGTTGTGAAGCGCGAGCACCCCGGAGAGTGCTGAAAAGAGACCGGGCCTGTCCCTGCCCAGAAATGTGATCTCCCACCATCCCTCCGATTCATTCTCGACAGTGGTAAGAGAAAAGGCCTTTGCATCCTGCTTGCCGGTTTTTTTCCCAAGGGCCTGAAACATCCTGACATGGCGCAGTATATCCTGGGGCCGGGTTTCCAGGAGGTATCTGGGGGACATGACCTCGATGAGATTTTCCAGGTCTTCCGATCCCATTTCTTTCTCCATTTCCCGGCGGACCCGTGAGAGAGTATGCTTTACGCGCCGTGTGGCATTAGAGGTGGCCAGTTCATCCCTTTCGAGGGTGTGAAGAACCTTGAAAAAAAGCTCCTGAACAAGGTTGGCGATCCATTCGCTCCAGGCACTGGGTCCTGTTGCTCTGGAATCGGCCCAGGTCAGGAGATAGAGCATTTTTAAACGCTCCACATTCCCTATGGCGTGGGCGCATTGGACAATGACCTTTTCGTCATTCAAGTCCCTCCGAGTAGCGGTTTCCACCAGGAGCAGATGATGGCGAATCAGGAAAAGGATGTCATCGGTGGCATCCTTTTCATAGTCTATCCTTTTCAGGATTCCCCGTGTAATGGTAACTCCCCGTTTGGAATGGTTTTCTCCGATCTTTCCAATGTCATGAAACAGTCCTGCGAGAAAGATGGATTCCGGAGTGGAGAGATCAGAGAAGACATCCAGGAGCAATAGATCCTTTTCCCGGGCAGCCGTCTTAAGATATCTTACCGTCTCCAGCACATGCCTTCCCACCGGATATATATGGTATGAATCAAACTGTACCCGATCTTTTATCCTGTCCATTTCCGGGATATAGGCGCCAAGGAACCC
>JAFDIX010000361.1 GCA_019307805.1 Deltaproteobacteria bacterium
CAAAGTCCATCAAATTTTTGGCATAACGCGCATTAAAATCAAGGCGCAGTTTCATTAGGATACCCTGGATGTCTTTGGGCAGGGAATCGAAGACTTTTTTGTTCATCATGCGGTGGTTGGCTGCCAGCACCGCCCCGCTGTTGGCGAGGGATACAAACTTGGCTACCTCGTAATGCTTGAACGCATCGCTGAGCTGAAAGACAAGGTCGGATCCGAAAACGGTGCCTCTGTCCAGGGCTTCATAGATATCAGCATAGCTCATGAACACAGGGTTGATTCCCATGAACTCCATCCACTTGATCCGGGCGCCGCCGTAAGTCCGAAAGGTCTTGCCCTTGAGCTCGGAATAGGTTTTAAACTGCTTCCTGGTCGCCAGTTGGAACTGGCCGCTGCAGTAACCGCCCAGAGACACATGTTGGGCCATATCCAATTCTTTTTTGAGATCTGGTTGATTTTCCATCGTGTCGAGGGCCGCCATCATACCCACATAGTAATCTGTGAGGTTGTAGGGCATATCCAGCAACATCCAGAGCGGAAAGTCAGATGGATGATAGGTGGAAGATGTAACCCCTATGTCGAGAATGCCCGACTTGATGCCATGAAGCATATCCTTCCATTTGACCAGTGATCCCATCCAGAAGATCTTGATTTTCAGTCGGCCCTGGGTCCGCTTTTCCACTTCGCCGGCCCACCATTTCTCCTGCTGCGCGAACCAGGACTTTGGCGGCACGCCTGAACCGTATTTCAAAATTCTGCTCTTGGCGAAGGCCGGAGTCGAAAAAATACCCAGACTGAATAGAAACGTCAGAACCACTGTTGCCGCAATCAAACACAAAACCGCTTTCTTGCTCATTTGAAACCTCCTTTTCGTATGTTGCTGTTTAGAAATAGGGTACAACCATGATCGATCCAAACATCAAAAAACATACTCTGGTGGGTCACTTATTATCACAGAAAATGAAGCAGCCGATATTATTCACCCATAGCTTCCGCGTCGTCCCAGTCCGGATCCAAGGCCTGGTCCAGAAACTTTATGGTATTGAATATGAGCTGCAGGGTAAACAGGCTCAGACCAATGGCGAAAAACAGACGAAAAATCCAAATGGGAAATCGGATTACACCGATTCTGATTTCCAGTTGGAGCATGGCAATCCAACCGGCCTGCCAGGCCCCCATGGTCAGAAACAAGAAAACTAACGCCCCGACCAGATGGCCGAAGGCATCGATATAACGCTTGTTGGTCGGCCGCATTTTACGGGTGATCAGGGACACGTAGGTGTGTTCCTCGTTAAGAGCAACGTAGGCGATCGCCAAAAAAATGGTGGTAATCATCAGGGATTCAGCCGATTCCAAAGCGACGGGAACGGGCTTGAGCAGTTTACGGCCGATGGCGTTCGCTACTTCCAGGACCAGCATAATCGTGAGCGATACGCAGGCGGCAGCCAAGCCCGCCTTGGCCAGGGGCCCTTCGACCCTCTTGATGGCGGCAACCAGTTTTTTCATCTCCAACGTCTCACTTTCCGACCCAATTCCATAAACCAACCCGGTGATTCGAGAAAAAACTTTTTGCTTGGTCTTTTAGGGATGCTTATCATTCCGCATTTAGCCCACATCATTAAACTCTATTTTGCGTTGCATTTCTGGGTTGCGTTGGCGAAGCATTATTCATCAATTTAGAAGATCTTTAAATGACGCTTGTTCGAGTGGATCTAATAATCAGGCAGGCAATAGGTGGTACAACGGCAACACTCCTGTTTGTTGCACCACCACAGCATATTGATAAGGAACACACGAGAAGTCAAGAAAAAAGTGAGCGCTCACTCATAGCAGTTTGCGTATTTAATTCAAGGAAGGTTCAGCACAAAAAGCATACTGAATTAATATACTTACCATACGCTTACCTCCGCAGAGACAAGGCCAATGAATGCCCTTTTGGATGTCGTCCAACCCGGCCTCCCAGGGGTTGAATGCTTTTTTTATGTTTCATGGATGGAGCTTGACAGTGAGAGGCCTATCCATTAACCATGAAAAAGCCATTGCGGCCTAAATTTTGACGCTGCCGCGACTGAAATAACCTCAGAACATGTACGCATGAAGCAATATGAAGGAGGCACAAATCGAAATGATTCGCATGCTATTTGAAAAAGGTGAGATTGGGACAATGACCGTCAAGAACAGAATTGTCATGGCTCCGATGGCCACCAACAGCGGCACATGGGACGGCTGTGTATCGGATGAGATGATTGATTACTATGTTGCCAGAGCCAAAGGCGGGGTGGGACTGATCATTGTCCAGGCCACGGCGGTCGTGCCTGAAAGCATGGGGACCACTACCAAGTGGCTCAATATATACGATGACAAATACATCCCCAGGCTGAGGCAATTGAGTGAAGCGGTGAAAGCCCATGGGGCCAAAATAGCCCTGCAACTCTGGCATGGCGGTGCGGCACTTCCCCTATTCGGCCATCCGGAGTTGGGCGTGGGCCCCTCTGATATTACGTTCATGGGCTTTCCTTGCCGCGGGCTTTCTCGGGAAGAGATGGGTTATATCATCGAGGGCTATGCAGAGGGGGCAAGACGTGCCAAGGATGCCGGTTTTGATGCTGCCGAAATTCACGGGGGTAACATGTATCTGATTGCAGATTTTTTATCTCCTTTTACAAACAAGAGAACCGACGAATACGGGGGAAGTGCAGAGAACCGGGCCCGCTTCGCCTGTGAGATCATCTCGCGTGCCCGCCAGCGGGTGGGGCCGGACTATCCACTCATTCTCAGAATGGCGGGAAGAGATTATCTTGAGGAGGGTCTGACCATAGAGGACGCCGTGATACAGGCCCCACTTTATGTGCAGGCAGGGATCGACTGTCTTCATGTCAGGGATGGCTTGGGCGGGAGCCCACTCAATGTTCCGGGCATTCTTATTCCTCTGGCAGAAGCTGTCAAAAAGGTGGTGGAGGTACCTGTGATCGCGGTCCAGCGTATTGACACCCTTCTGGGAGAAAAAGTGCTTAAGGAGAATAAAGCCGATTTTATCGCAATGGGGAGAGGCTTTCTTGCCGATCCGGAATTCCCTAAAAAGGCCAGGGAAGAACATCTGGAGGATATTCGTCCCTGTGTGGCCTGCGGGGAGTGCGGGAACAGCATTCGAGCAAAGGATACCTTTATAACCTGTACGGTGAACGCTGGTACTGGGAGAGAAAAACAATTCATCATATCTCCGGCCCAAGAGAAAAAAGGGGTGATGATTATCGGTGCCGGGCTTGCTGGACTGGAGGCGGCCAGAATCCTTGCCGTGAGGGGGCATGGGGTCACGGTCTATGAGAAATCATCCGAAGCAGGTGGACAATGGAATATCGCCGCCCAACAGCCGGGAAAGGAAGCATTTTCACTCTTTAAAGAATATCTTATTACCGCCCTCGGTAAACTGGGAGTCACTATACACTGCAACTCCGAAGTCACCGTGCAGCTTGTAAAGGATGCCACACCGGATGTGATCATTCTTGCTACAGGGGCGATACCGGCGAAACTTGATATTCCCGGGATCGATGGTGGAAATGTCGTTCAGGGCAACGACGTGATCACTGGAAAAGCGGTGGTTGGGAACAGCGCTGTGGTTGTTGGTGCAAATTATCTGGGCATGGAATTGGCTGCAGAACTGGCCCAAAAAGGCAAAAAGGTGATCCTGCTCGAAGCTCTCGACAAGATCGGCCCGGAAGTTGCCCCTGCACAGAGGGTAAAACTGCTGGGTGAGCTTGAATCCCTAAAGGTTGAAATGGCCGCCAATGCAACCGTAACCGAGATAACAGAGAGTGGGGTTCGAGTCAATGCAGGAGAGGATTCCAAATCCTATCATGGTGAAACCGTGGTCCTGACGCTCGGTGCAAAACCGTTAAATGACCTTGCAGATGAAATAAGGGTCCTGGCACCTGAATTCTATGCCATTGGTGACTGCGTTCGGCCGCGACGGGCAGTCGATGCCGTCCATGAAGGGGCCAATCTGGCACGGATAGTCTAAGCGGAGGAGTATTCCAAATGGCAAGCCACCAAATTGCTTGACAAAACCGGCGGGACGCGTAGGCTTGAATGCCAGCATATTTAGAACAAGTTTTCTATACTCCCCGCATCAAAAGGGGCTTCTCATCACCTGTCATTTCGTTCAATTCAAAAAAGGGGGAAACGCCATGATCATCGAACGCGATCTGCCAGTAAAAATGGACGACGATTTGGTTCTCCGCGCCGACATCTACCGACCGGACACCGACAAGAAGGTGCCGATCATCATGACGTCCGGGCCATACGGCAAGGGCGTGAAATACCAGGAACACTACAAGCCGATGTGGGATAGCCGATGTGGGATTGGCTGGTAGAGAAACACCCGGACATCCTGCCTGGCTCTCAGCGCCGTTGGCTGGCCTGGGAGACGGTGGACCCGGAACAATGGGTCCCGTGGGGCTATGCCGTCGTGCGCGTGGACTCGCGCGGCGGCGGCCGCTCGCCCGGTTACCTGGACATTTTCTCCCCGCGCGAGACCAAAGACTTTTACGACTGCATCGAGTGGGCCGGAAGGCAGCCGTGGTCCAACGGTCGGGTGGGATTGAGCGGCATTTCCTATTACGCTATCAATCAGTGGCACGTAGCCTGTCTGCAGCCGCCCCACCTGAAGGCCATGATCGCCTGGGAGGGGGCTGCAGACATTTACCGGGACTGGGCGCGCCACGGCGGCATCCTGTCGAACAGGTTCATGGAGGTCTGGTATCCGCGCCAGGTTGAGTCCGTGCAGCACGGTAATCCCGACGGGCCACGGGACCACTGGATGAAGACCCGCGCGACCGGGCCTGCGAAACTGAACAAGGCCCGGCTCGCAGCTAACCGCGCCGACACATTGGAGAACTTCCGGGCGCGGGAGATGGACGACGACTGGTACAAGGGCCGGGCGCCCGACTGGTCAAAGGTCAAGGTTCCGTTCATCAGCCCATTGAACTGGGCCGGATTCGGCCTCCATCCGCGCGGTAACAGTGAGGCGTTCATCCAGGCCGCTTCAAAGCAGAAATGGCTCGAGGGCCATCCGGGCCGTCACGAGGAGTGGTTCTACCTGGATTATGGCATTGCATTGCAGAAACGCTTTTGCGACTACTATCTGATGGGGAAGCGTAACAGATGGAATAAGGAACCGCGGGTGTGGCTCAACCTGCGCCGACCGTTCACCGAAGAGGTGGAACTGCGCAAGGAGAATGAGTGGCCCCTCAAGGGTACCAAGTGGACGAAGCTTTTCTTGGATGCGACCGACGAAGGCAAGCTCTCCTGGACGGCCCCGAAGGCTGAGGGGAGCAAAGACTTCAAGGCGCTGAGCCGAGGAGTGACGTGGCACTCTCCCCCACTGAAGAAGGAGACGGAGATCACCGGACCGATGGCGCTGAAGCTGTTCATCTCGTCGTCGACGGTGGATGCGGACTTCTTCGTCACCTTCCAGGCCTTTTCACCGGAAGGGAGAGAGGTGGACTTTCAGGGCACTCTCGATCCTCGTACCCCCCTCGCCCAAGGCTGGCTGCGCGCTTCGCACCGGAAGCTCGACCGGGGAATGTCTACACCCTGGAGGCCCTATCATACCCACGATGACAAGCAGCCACTGACGAACGGTGAGATCTACGAGCTCGACATCGAGATCTGGCCCCAGTGTATCATCCTGCCGGCGGGCTTTCGTCTCGCGCTCAACGTCGCGGGCAAGGACTTTGAGCGGCCGGGCAAGGCAGAGCCGGGGTACATTCCGGCGCGCGGATCGGGTCCGTGGATCCATGACGACCCGAGGGACCGGCCCAAGGAGATATTCGGCGGCAGGACAACGCTTTACACCGGGCCAAGGCACAAGTCCTATCTACTGTTACCAATCATTCCGGGAAATCGCCGGGGCGCGGTGGTGAAATAGATAGGTAGTGCAGGGAAGGACGAAAATGACAGAGAGGCTTATACTCAAAGAGTTGTGCCGTTATAATATCGGCACCTTTGCCGATATTGTTTACAGAAACGCCCTTTTACACGCAGATGCCGAGGCCTTTGTATACGGGTCCCAAAGGGTTACCTTTTCCCAGTTCAATGGAGTGGTCAACCGACTGATCCACGCGCTTGGCGCATTGGGTGTTCGAAAGGGAGATGTTCTGGGCATTCTTTCGTGGAATTGCCTTGAGTACGCCGTTGTGTACGGGGCTGCCATGAAAGGGGGATTTATCGCATCACCATTCAATCCCAGGCTGAACCGGGATGAATTGGAGTACCTCATACCCTATTCGACGGCCAACACCCTTTTTGTGGGTCCTGAATTGGTCGATATTGTTCACAGTCTGGGACCCTCCTTGGCTGGGGTGAAACACTGTATTTCCCTCGAAGGCCCTGATGCTGAAATGCATTCCTTCAGTGAACTGGTGGAAGCATACCAGCCCAGCGAACCCGACATCGATATACAGAAGGACGATCCTTACCTCATTTTTTATACGAGTGGTACCACGGGCGTCCCCCGGGGCGCCCTTTACACCCAGGGCCGCAAACTGGACAACACCCGTATTAAAGCGCTTGAGATGGGGGTAAAAGGGGAAGACAAGCATCTGGTGGCGCTCCCTTTTTTCCACATCGGCGGGGATAGCCATGTGTGGCCCTTTTTTTATGTGGGGGGGTGCAATGTCATTATGGAGCAACGCTCCTTTGATCCGGACGCTGCGCTTCAGCTCGTACAGGAAGAAAAAGTGACGGATATGCACATTGTCCCCACGCAACTTGTGGCCACGCTCTCCCTGAAGGACTTTGACCGCTACGATCTTGGCAGTCTGAAAAGGATCTACTATGCTGCGTCCCCCATGCCTGCAGAGCTGCTGAAACAGGGGATGCAGATTTTCGGTCCCATTTTTTCACAGGGGTATGGGCAGACAGAATCCGGCCCGCAGATTACTTCCCTCCCCAGGAAGGCCCACGAGGTGCTGGACAGGCCCTTGGAAGAACAGAAGGTATTGCGTTCCTGCGGGCAACCAAGTGTGGGGGTCCATGTCAGGGTGGTCGATAAAAACAACCAGGATGTGGGGCCCGGAGTCATCGGGGAGATCATCGCAAAGAGTGATTCCATTATGGTGGAATACTGGCGTAAACCGGAAGAAACCCGAGAGACCGTCATTGACGGGTGGCTCCATACCGGTGACCTGGGATACTATGATGAAAAGGGATTCATCTATATTGCCGACCGGAAAAAGGACATGATCATTTCAGGTGGAGAAAACATATATCCCCGTGAAATCGAAGAAGTCCTGTACGGGCATCCCGGTGTTTCGGAGGTGGCCGTGATTGGCATCCCGGACCCTGTCTGGGTGGAAGGGGTTCATGCGGTGGTGGTTTTGAAGGAAGGAGCCACGTTTGGGGAGGACGATATTATCGCATTTTGCAAAGGGCACTTGGCGTCATACAAGGCGCCCAAGTCCGTTGAATTTGTAGACGCACTGCCCAAAAATCCTCAGGGAAAAACACTCAAGAGGAAGATCCGGTCGAAATACTGGGACAAATAAGATTTGGGGTTGGATCTCGGCGAAGGGCCCCGCTGCTATGCCTTAAGAAAAACCATCTATCTACGATAGGATAAATGACCTATTCTCTATTCCAGTCATTCTAAAAATCCTTCACATACCACTGGAATACAGAAAAATCCCTAAATTCGAGTATCCTGCTAGTAG
>JAFDIX010000362.1 GCA_019307805.1 Deltaproteobacteria bacterium
TCGGGAAAGCCGAGGATACCCCATCTCCTTCGTTGCCAAGGGTTCGCGGTAAAGGACTACAGCTTCACCCTTGGCGCCTTAGATCTGGGGCATCCTCGGCTTTTGCAACGTTAGGGTTTACTCCAGGCCCCTCTCCACTCAAATGGAGAGCTTTTCTGCGATGTTCCGCATTTGAATGCCGTGGACAAGGGAGGCACCTCCCCGAATGGCGGTGACCACATGCACGGCCTCTGTCATTTCAGCCAGGCTGGAACCCTTTTCCAGGCATGTCTGTGTAAATGCATCAATGCAATAGGGGCATTGAATGGTGTGGGCAACCGCCAGGGCAATGAGGGCCTTTTCCCTCTCCGTGAGTTCCCCTTCAGCAAATACGGCCCCATAGTAATCAAAGAACTTGGTCGCCAACTCCTCGGCTTCTTTTCCAATTTCCTCAAACTTCGGCAGATCTTCGGGTTTGTAATAGGTTTCCATGGTATATATCTCCTTATTTATTTTTGCATATAATATTTGTTCGGAAACGCCTCTATGGCGGGTGGTCCCCAGCCCCCTGCTTCATAGGGATGTAACATATCGGCCATGCCCCCGCATGTCTCGCACTCCTCAATGATGGGCGTCAAAAAGTCCCAACAGAGTTCCACCCCATCCTGGCGTAGAAAGAGCATCTGGTCTCCCATCATACAATCCAGAAGCACCTTTTCATAGGCATCCAAAAGGGGTCCGGTGTAGCTCTGCTGGTAGTTGAAATCCATGGTCACGGATCTGAGGCAGACCACGGCCCCGGGATTCTTGGTCTGGAATGTGAGGGTGATTTTCTCCTCAGGATATATCCCGAGTACGAGTCGATTGGCCTTGATGGTATCGCCCAGTGTCTGACGGAACATGGAATGGGGGACCTGTTTGAATTGAATGGTGATCTGGGTCAACTTTTCGGCCAGCCTTTTCCCGGATGCCAGATAAAAGGGAACCCCCTGCCACCGCCAGTTGTCTACAAAGACTTTCATCATCGCAAAGGTGGGGGTCAATGAGTCATCGCTGACCCCCGGTTCCTCCCGGTATGCAGGCACCCTCCGGCCGTCTATGGTCCCCGGGTGGTATTGCCCCAGAATCAGATGGTCTTGAAGGGCATCCACCGGAAAAGGCCTCAGGGAGCGATACACCTTGACCTTCTCTTCCCGCACCCTGTCCGCCTCGAAAAGGGTCGGGGGTTCCATGGCGGTCAATGCAAGAACCTGCATCATATGGTTCTGAAACATGTCCCTGATGACCCCGGCCTGTTCATAGTAACCGGCCCGATACTCCACCCCCAGGGTTTCTGATGCGGTAATATTCACATAATCAATGTACCGCCTGTTCCAGAGAGGTTCGAATATGGCGTTTGCAAAACGAAACATCAGAATATTTTGAACGGTTTCCTTTGCCAGATAATGATCAATTCTGAAGATTTGGCGTTCCTCAAAAAATTCTTGAAGTGCCCGGTTCAGCTCAATGGCCGTATTCAGATCCCTCCCAAAAGGTTTTTCCACGACGATTCTGGACCATCCTCCGCCGTCTTTTCCTTCTCTGGAGAGCCCGACCTTGCCAATCATTTGGGCAGTCGTTTTATAAAGAGAGGGAGGAATGGCCAGATAGAAGATCAGGTTCCCCTCCATTTCCTGGCCCTGGGTCAATTCCTTGAGCTTTTGGGAAAGGGCATCATAGGAAGAAAGATCATCATACTGCACCTTTTGGTAGTGAAGCATAGGCGCAAAGGAATCCCACTGGCCAAGATCACCCCCCCCAATCTCCAATAGGCTGTCCTTCATCCTGTCCCGAAAGGATTGGTCGCTCATCTCCGTGCGACCGCACCCCAGAATCAGGAAGGGATCGGGAAGGGTCTTCCTGAGAAACAGGTTGTAAAGCGCCGGTACCAGTTTTCGCGATGTCAGGTCACCGGAGGCACCGATGATCACCAGTGCACAGGGATCCGGCGGACCCTCCAGAATGCATGCATCATAGGGGATCTCCAAATCCGGTGTGGAGGTCTCGGCAAAGGCGTTCAGATCCCTGCTATTTTCATTCTTCTCATTGGCCATGTGGGTTTTCTCTCGTTCCTGTCTTGTAATGATTACGAATACGCCGTGTTTCGAAAAATAAGGTCATTAATGGTTCAGATTCCAATCATAGAATAAGTATTCCACCCTGATATTGTCTATGTTTTTTTCCAGAAAATGGAATTTTTCATTGCTCCTGAGGTATTTCAGCAAAAAATTCAGAATCTGAGCCTTTCCCCCAAAATCCCTTTCGTACCAGTTGAAAATTTGCGACAAGAAGACCTTGTTTTGCTCCGGCAAAATGATGATTTCGGAACTGTTGATGAAATGGGCCGCCGCCCTGTCCAGTTGCCCTTCAACAGAATCGGCCTCATAGAAATCTATGGGGGCGCAGGAGCGGGATCCGCAGACCAGGGCAAAATGGATTCTGGGGTCCAGGTCCTCCAGGCACAGCCCCTTGCGAGAATCATTCCTCTTGAAGGGACGGAAAAAGCGATAGGGCGGCCTGGCATTGGCGCGAAGGATGCCATGCTCCATCTCATCGGCCGTAAGAGTGAAGGCGCCTATCTGATAGGCGATGTGCTGAAAGAAAGCCGAGTACTCGCGAACCGAGGCAGTAATCCCCAGCTCAATAATTCCCTGTACTACAACGGCGTTATAAAGGTTGATCCAGAAGGCCTTTTTTTCATCCTCCTCTTTTAGCGTCATGGGATCAAAATCCCTCAGCCCGGACACGATCTCCTGGTAGCGACCATAGGCATGGGACCCCTGCATCCGTTGATAGTCAACCCGGCCTCTACCCACATCGAAGAACTGCGCCTTGAGATCCCCCATAGCCGCCATGAGGTGTGAGGCAATGTTGTGAGTCGGAGAAGAAGATGATGGACCTTCAGGGTTCAGAATTTCCCTCTTTTTCAGTCTCCTGGTTCGGCCCAAGTGCAACCAGTCAAAGCCATGCTTGTCCTTGTCATAATACTCGTAGATCAGATCCAGGAAAAGTGCCGCGGTCCAGGAAAAATTGGATGATCCATACCCCTTGCCGGTCTTTGAATCGTAGTACTCATGAAATCCAAACCGGATGGGCAATTGAATCAAATCCCTTTTCATGGCATCCGCCTTCTCCCTGTATCCATAATACGTGAGGCCCTGGGACAGCATCCAGTTGATGTTGATCCAGACCGGGCCCCGCCAGTAGTTCTTGGGATCAAAATCATCACTCGTCATGTCGTAATTTGGGATGGTAAAGCAATTCCCCTGGTTCAGGGAACAAAAGGCAATGGAGTCAATGGCCCTGTACATTATTTCAGCCTGATCCTTTGAGGCTCCCCCGGCAAAGAGCGGCATAAAGCCGGCAGCCGTAGCGGTGTGAAGGTGTCCTCCTCCAACCAGATCATAGGATTCGAACTTTTCACATGGAGAACACCAGAGGCGCTCGGAAATGGCCTTTGAGGTATGATCCACCCATTCCTGAATCTCTGCCACATCTTCATTCAGGACTTTGCCCATCTCCAGAAGATCCCGGTTTGCCCTGCACAGGATCGAGTTGAACAGTACGTCCTGTATGAGGAAGGGACAATTTCTGTAAATCTCCTCCTCTCGGTAAAGGTGTTTCCTGAAGAGATCCACCAGATACACATACCGGTCATACTCATCATCACTGGGACGTTGCTCAACCGGAACCCCATGATCCAGGTCCTTTCTTTCGTATCGGGGGAGATGGGACCTGTCCACCGCTATGGCCCTGAGGGGTTCGTCCCAGGCCGGGGAATTATCCAGGCCCGATTCCCACGGGTGTCTGATATAGACAAGCCCGGTGTTGTCCGGATCTCTGAACCGGTAGAGATACTGATGGGACGCCTTGAGTTTGGGAAACATCTCCCGAATGAAGCGGTGCGCCTCTTTCCTGTCGCCTGCCGCTGCATATATGTGGGCGCATGCAATGGCACCGAGGGGCGGCATAGTGATCCCGCTTGTGGGCCTGCCTTCGGGCACCTGCCAGAAATCCGGCTCAGGGAAATAGTGCCCCAGTGCCCCGGGATTGAAAACGATCTGAGGCACCATGCCGTTGGACCATTGATGGGAATACAGGGAGAGCATTTCCTGCTGGGCCCTCTTCTGATTGTAGTGGGCATAGCCGATGGCGATGAAACCCGAATCCCAGTTCCACTGGTGGGGATAGAGGCCGGGCGATGGTCTGGTATAGCTGCCGGTCCAATTGCCCTCCAAAATACCCTTGGCCGGCCCCATATACTCTCTAAAACCCTTTGGAGAAAAAAACCGTCCCATCCGCCCGTACCCCGCAACAAACAC
>JAFDIX010000035.1 GCA_019307805.1 Deltaproteobacteria bacterium
GCCTAAAGGTGGGGAGTCCAAGGGAAGCGCGGACAAATTTGTGATTTATTTGTTATTTGGTGCTTGGAATTTGTGATTTTAGACACAAAACGCCAAGGCATAGCCATCTATCTCTGCCCTGGCCCATATATAGATTATTCCTCCCCACCCTTTCCCATCTCAATCCTTTTGGGCCAGGTGTACAGGTTCATTCGGTTACCCCGTGCAAACCCCACCAGGGTAATGCCCACATCCTCTGCGTAGTCAATGGCCATACAAGTAGGGGCCGCCCGGCTGATGATCACGGGAAAACCATTCCTTCCAGCCTTTGTCACGATCTCCGATGTCACCCTCCCGCTGGTAATCAGGATCTTGTCCTCCAGGGCAATGGCATTGAGAAAGGCCCTGCCGATCAGTTTGTCGACGGCATTGTGCCTTCCAATATCTTCAGAAAAGAACAGAATTTCCCGGCCATCGGACAGTGCCGCACTATGCACACCCCCTGTCTCCTTGTACAGGGCGGAAACATTTCGAAACGTCCTCAGAAGTCCCTTCACATGATCGAGGGTCATGAGGGGGCCGCTATATGCGATCCTCTGATCTGCTTCTGTGCGAAAATGGGTGAAGGTGATGCCGCTTCCACACCCTGAGGATAGGGTGCGCGTTTCAAACATCCTGTGCCAGTCATCCGGGAGATTCTCCAGCTCAATATGAACGGCATTTTCTTTCTCACGCACTTCCAGTTTTTTCAGGGAGGCACGGTCCTGCAGAATGCTTTCTGATAGAAGAAAGCCTACGGCCAGCTCCTTCAGCTCGGCAGGGGTACAGAGCAGGGTCACAAGTTGTTCACCGTTCAGAACAAGACTGATGGGGAGCTCTGCAGCAACCTCATCCATCTCCCCCTGGACAGTGCTGCCGGAGACTTTCAAAATGGCGACATCTCTTCTGGTTTCCACGAAGGAAATATAACACCGGAGCAAATCCAAATCAACTGAAGAGGCCTTTGGGGATTGATTTTTGATAATAGTGCTATAAAGTAGTATACTAATGTGTTGAATGGTTGAAACATCTAAACCGAGACTTTTGAATGGAAGGAGCGACAATGCCCATTTTCAAATGTAACAATTGTGGTAACACTGTTGATGTCCAGTCCCCGCCGGAAACCTGTCCCAGTTGTAAGGAGAAATGTGAATTCATCGATGTAACCTGCTACATCCCGGAGTGTGGCGGGCCTGAATCCGGGAACGTTAATCCACAGGTCTTTCAGGAAAGTTTTAAGGGGGAAAAGAAATAACAGGGCTCGGCCGTGGTTTTTTTGCCCTGTCTCACTCCCTCAGGATCGGGTTGGGAGCATCAAGGGGATGGTGCAGTGTCAATAGGCCATTCCTTTCTCTCTTTGAGAACCTCCCTGTAAACCTCCAGTGCCTCGTTCACGGCAGGCATGCCTGCGTAGGTCGCTACCTGGAAAAATATTTCTGCCAGTTTTCCGGGATCGCATCCCACGTTGAGAGCTCCATTCACATGGAGTTTCAATTCATCCCTCGCGCGGATAGCCGCCAGAATAGCGCATGTGATCATCTGCCTCTCGGGCAGGGTCAGGACTGTTCGGGAATAGAGATTTCCCGTGATAAACTTGGAAAAATCATTCGCCAGATCCCTATCGAATGCCTTCCATGTGAGATAGGGAGGATCCATCTTAATCCCCTTCCCAAAGAGCTTCTTAGCGGTTTCCTGTGTGCGCTTCTTGATGCCTTCTTCATCCACAGTACATGTCCTCCTGATCCCTATGACTTGGGGTTAAACACTTCAAATGTATTGGTCGCATAATATTTGACGGGTTCACCTGTCTCGTCTACGACACAGAGGTTGATCAATTCACCATCCTCGATATTGCTGCCCGACCTGCGGGTCGCCTCTGCAAGCCGCATGACCAATTTCCAGGCAACCACATCAGAATCGAGGGGTTTGTCCTTTTCCTCGGGGCAGTAGTCGGTCACAATCTCCGAATTTTCCATTTTCTGAAAACGGACGCGATAGCCTCCCCGCTTTTTGATCCAGGCCTCATCTACGATTTTCATGGAATCTTTGACTTTCATCACCTTCTCCTTTTGAAATTAAGAAGAGGACAGCGCCTCAAGCTCTTCTATGCCTTCCCCGGGAGTGTCTTCCGCCCCGTTATCAGGAAGCTGATGGATGTCCACCTGGGTGCGGGCAAGCACAATGCCTTCGGCATCAAATCGTAGTTTTATCTTCTCCATCAGATCACAGCGGGTCTTCCAGAATTTCGGGTTTGGCACCCAGCACCGCGCCCCAAGCTCCACACACCCGTTTGACAGATTGAGTACATAGACCACCGGCCTGGGAGTGACATTGACCCGGGGGTCTTCAATCATGAGGGCCGCCATTATCTCTTTTGTCTTTATCAGGTCCTGATCATAACGAATGGCCAGGTTGATCTTGATTCGCCGGGTGGGGGTGAAATGGTAATTTTGCACAATGTCATTGATGATTTTGGAATTGGGCACAAAAAAGATCTTCCCGTCAAAAGTCCTCAAGCGGGTGTTGAGCAGGGATGTGCTCTCCACCTTTCCCAGAAGGCTTCCCGCCTTGACCACCTGTCCTACCTTGAAAGGGAGTGTGGGGATATAGGGACGGATAATCAGGACAAGGGCAACCGCCGCCAGCGACCCGATGATGAGTATCCGGCGTATGACCAGGCTGTCAAAACCTACTTCAACCATCGCAGCAGAAATCAGGACAGCCAGTAAAATAATGTACAGGGCGTTGCATGTTGTAGAGAGTACCGGTTCCTTCACAGACAATTTGATCAACAGGAATCGAACGCCCTTCATGATGTATTTGATTGCGAATATGCCCCCGATGATGAGAAGCAATCCCAATATGAGATCAATGCCGTGTGCCAGCATGACATCCTGTAATTTTGCAAATTTTTCTATCTGCCCGTCCATATCCTTCTCCTCCGCACTTCACACTTTCAATCCAACCGATAATGAATTACCTTTTGATGGTTATACTGTTCACCACA
Organism: Deltaproteobacteria bacterium; assembly: GCA_019307805.1. GTDB lineage: Bacteria > Desulfobacterota > DSM-4660 > Desulfatiglandales > HGW-15 > JAFDIX01. The sequence goes on from JAFDIX010000035.1 coordinate 3,026, forward strand.
ACCGGTTCAAGGGGTTTGTCCGTGCCATCTGTTTTCACTGCACCGATCTTTTCCACCACGTCCAGCCCCTTGACGACCTTCCCGAAAACAGAATGGCGATCATCCAAGTGAGGGGTCGCATCCAGTGTGACAAAAAACTGACTCCCGTTGGTTCCCGGTCCGGCATTTGCCATGGACAGCACGCCTTTGCCGTCATGGCGCAGTGATGGATCAAATTCATCTTTAAAGCGGTAGCCCGGCCCACCTGTTCCAGAGCCAAGGGGGCAGCCCCCTTGAAGCATGAACCCCTCTATGACCCGGTGAAAGGTGATACCGTCGTAGAAATTCCCCCCCTTATCCGTTTGTTGCCGCCCTTCAGCCAAATTAATAAAATTCCAAACCGTTTCCGGGCATTCCTTTGCATAAAGTTCAGCTTCGAAAACACCGAGGGTAGTGTCAAAAACGGCAATAGGCCGCTCAATCTCTTCCTTGTAATCCGCTTTTTCCGGCATAATATCTCCTTTTTTTTTGTCCATCCGGAGATTAAGAATCTCTGGATGGAGCGTTTAGTTGGTTAGAGTAGAATCTCCATCTCCTGGGTAAGCGCAAAACACTCCATTGTGCTGCCCCGGCCCTTAATAATCTCCTTGCAGTGCCCCACAATACCATCCAGTTCTGCATCGTTTCTATCCTGGTTGTGATGAAAAAGCCCGAACCGCTTGACATTTGCCTTCAAAGCCAGGTCCAGGGCATCGGTATAGGTTGAGTGCCCCCATGTTTTCTTTACACTATACTCCCCGGGCAGGTACTCCGCATCATGGAAGAGCAAATCCGCATCTTTGGCAAAGGCGACATAGGCCTCAAAATCCACTCCATTCCTGTGCCTGAAACCCAGCTCATTGTCTGTAAGAAAGACAAAATGCTTTCCATCTTCGCTAAAACGATAGCCCATACCGACATTGGGATGGCTCAGGTGAATGGAAGAAATCCCAATTGAATCAATCGCAAAATCGAGCGCACACTCAACAGAATAGTTGAATGTCGCCTTCAGGTTTTCAAAGGGAAAGGGGAAAAAGGGGGCCTTCATGGATCTGGACAGGAGTTTCTTGAGATCTCCCTGGGCAGTAGGACATCCCAAAAGTTGAATTGTCGTCCTTTCATCATAGATGGGTTTGAAAAAAGGGAATCCCAGAATATGATCCACATGGGAATGGGTGAAAATCATACTGTATTCAAACCTTCCCTCCTGAAGCAGATGATTCCCCAGCCGCCGTATGCCTGACCCGGCGTCCACGATAATGATATGATCGTTTTTGCTCCGTATCTCAAGGCAGGTGGTATCGCCTCCGAATTTGACATACTCAGCGCCGGAAACAGGGACCGAACCCCTTGCGCCATAACAACGAATAATCATGGATTCCCCTTGGGCCATGAACCAGAAGGACAGTGACCGGATATCCCCCGAATAAGGGCTTTATTGGTAAATAAAGAATGCTGGCAGGAAGGTATCAGAAATAGGACAAACAGGTCAACTTTCAAGAGCAAACAAACCGGGATCAGAGAAACGGACTTTCTTTGATTATGAACTACCCCGCCGCCCCGCAAGCGGGATCTCCGCTTCGCTACGACAAGTGGCGGGGAATTAAACCTTTAACCTCAGGCGGGCCTGTCCTCAGGCGGATTAAGTCCTATCCTGTGAAATGGTGTAATCAGCCAAACGACCGGTTGTCTTTCGAAGATTTCTGCTCAAAAGCTGTGTCAAACCCCTGAATATCTTAATTCCGATCCTGGGGTGTTTATCCAAAATCGACTCAAAACCATCCTTGGTCAATCGAACCAGTATTGATTCTGAGTGGGTCACCACTGTGGCCGAACGAGGGGTATTGTCAATCATGGAGAGTTCCCCGATGGTACTTCCCTTTGTCAGGGTCGAGATGACAACCTTGGAAATACCCACCCGGGGTCCGCTCACGGTCTCCTTGAGCACGTCGATCTCGCCATCCACAACAAAATAGACACTGTTTCCATCGTCCCCCTCCTTGAAAAGGGTGACGTCTTCTTCAATCTCGAGAAAATCGATATATTCCGAAATCGCAGCAAGCTCTTCCTTCTCAAGGCTTTGGAAGAATGGAAAATGCTTCAAAAAACCGGTAACGGCCTCTTCGATCTTACTCCCTGATACGCGTTTGGCTTTTACCATGTATTATATCTGCCTCTTTTTCACTTGTTTTAGCATGATTAATATTTATCAATATTAGTTAACTAAGTCAAGGAAAATACGGCTCTGTCCCTATATCGGCTTTTTGTAATTTCGGGAAAATTCACTATGCACGAAAATCTGTGTTGGTCAGGGGAGCTATGCTGGTGCAGATGTTTCGGAGAAAAGGACGCCATGGGGGTACCAGGGATCCCTACCAGAAATCAAAAAAATGCTGTAGAGGGCCACGCCCCTTGCCCAGCACATACTCCGACCCGGCCTCTATCGCTCTGGCAGTGTAGTCCTTGGCCTTCTTCACCGCCTCTTCCACAGACATCCCTTTGGCAAGATAACATGCAATGGCAGAGGAGAGGGTGCAACCCGTGCCATGATCGTTTCGCGTGGCAATACGACTTCCCGAAAACTGCACGAAGCGGTTTTCAGCCGCCATATAAAGAAGATCGCTGAAGTCATCGTCCTCTGAATGACCGCCTTTGAGAAGGACATAGGGGCTGCCAAAGGAAGCGAGGTCCCGTGCCGCCCTTCGCTTCTCCTCAAAGTTGGGAATGGGTCGACCAAGAAGGAGTGAGGCTTCCGGAAGATTCGGCGTCAATACCGTAGCCAGGGGCATGAGTTGCTCCATCAGCGGCCCGAGGGCCTCCTTCATGAGGAGCCTTTTCCCGCTTTGGGAGATCACCACAGGATCAAGAACGACATTTTCAGCACCATATTTCCTCAACTGCCGTGTAACGACGTCTATGAGCGCCGGGGAATACAGCATTCCCACCTTGACCGCATCCGCACCCATGTCCCCGAAGAGACACTCAAGTTGTTCCTCGACCAACGGGGCGGACACGGGCGTTACTGTTCCAACGCCCAGGGTGCTCTGGGCCGTAATCGCCGTAATCACCGTCAGCCCGTAACACCCCAGGGATGAGATGGTTTTCAGGTCGGCCTGGATACCGGCGCCTCCTCCAGGGTCTGACCCCGCAATGGCGAGGACCTTATGATATCTTTTAGTCATGTTCATTGCAAAGCTGCCTTCCCGCGGCAAGACTTGTCGACAAACCTCTCGGCCACGAGCGGCACGGCCTGAGCTCGCCGACAGGTCTCGGGGCCGAATGGCTCAAGTCGTGTTGCCACTGAGCATTCCGCAGCATTCTCTTCATTCGGGACTGGAAGGGCTATTTTTTAGGGTGTGCAAAGAGAGAAAGGGCCCGAACCCCCCGTTCTATTTCATTATATACCGCGATTCCCATTCTCTCGGCTCCGTCCCTGAGAGTCCTGAAATAGGCGCTGTCCCCCACGACCCATATGGCCGCAGGTTTTTTGCACCCCTCTAAAGTACGAAGGAACGCCAGGACTTCGTTCAAAAGGGAGCCATCCACGTAGATATGGACAAAAATGCCATCCACCTCGGGGTCTTGAAGAACCGCTTCCAGGGCGACAGCGTAAGCCTCCCTGCCGCTCCGTTCAACGGCAGGCCAGATATCCACTGGATTCCGAGGTTCCATCCAGGGAGGGTAAACGGTCCTGAGCTTTTCAATCGTAGCGGGCGACAGGGTGGCAATGGCCATGCCCCTGCGGATAAAGTGATCCGTGCTTACAATGCCCGATGCACCACTGAAGGTCACTATTGCCATGCGATGGCCGCCACTCCTGCCCTGCCATAAAACGAGTGCCTTTGCAAGATCCATCCACTCTATAAAATCCCATGCCCGGTGAATTCCCAGTTGGCGAAAAAAACCCTCTGCCAGCCGCCCGTCGCCTGCAAGGCTTCCCGTGTGACTCAGAGCTGCCCTGGCACCCTCTTTACTGAGGCCTCCCTTCAACAGCACCACAGGCCGCTGTAGGCGTGATATGGCCCTCCGGAACCTCCCTGCATCAGAGATGGATTCCAGATAGAGGGCAATGACCTCTGTTTCGGGATCGTCAGAGAAATATTCCAGCAGATCACATTCGTTCACATCGCACCGGTTACCGATTGAGCAGGCCTTGCTCAGTCCGAAATATCCTTCACTCAATATCTGCAGGATAAAGCCCGCGCTGAGAAGTCCGCTCTGGACGATGAGTGAAACGCCCCCCGGCTTCAGCCTCCCTTTCCAGATTTCCGGTCTCATGAATGAGGCGACCATTCCGGTCCTGCCGTTGACCACACCCATGCAGTTGGGACCCCAAATACGCATTGCATATTTACGAGCAATATTCGTGCATTGATCCTGCAAAGCAAGGCCCTCTGCCCCGGTCTCGGCAAAACCCGCACTCTGGATCATGACCCTTTTTATGCCTTTGACACCGCATTGTTCAAGAACTTCGGGCACCGCAGGGGGCGGCACAAAAACGATGGCAAAATCGACGACTTCCGGCAGGCCGGTCACTTCACTATGGCATGGCAGGCCGCATATCTCCTTGTGGGAAGGGTTGACAGGATAGACCCTTTTCCCAAGCACTTCCTTCATATTGGCCACCAGTGCGTTTCCCCCCTTGAGGGGATTTGCTGATGCCCCAATAATGGCAACACTCTCCGGCTCAATGAATTTTCGCATGGGAAATGAGGTCCTCAGGCAGTCATGCGCAGGAAAAGGGTTACCAGGCCGAGATAGATGAAGAGGCTTAGGATATCGTTTGAGGTTGTCACAAAGGGACCCGTGGCAAGGGCAGGATCTATATTAAACTTTCTGAAAACCAGCGGCGCAGCGGCTCCAATAAAGCCTGAGATCAATATGATCAAGACCACAGAAATGGTGATGATAAACCCCAGCCCATAATCTGAGAGCCAGATGCTCGCGATGATTCCCAGCAGAATACCGCAAACGACCCCATTGAAGAGGGCCACCTGAATCTCCACCCTGAGACGTTTTCCGATGTTTACGAGGCTGATATCTCCCGTGGCCAGGCCCCTTACCATGACGGTTGCCGCCTGGGTTCCTGTGCTGCCGCCCATGGCCATGATTACCGGGAAAAAGAACGCAAGGGCGATAACCCTTTCCAGTGATGTTTCGAACTGGTTGATCACAGCCGCGGCAAGAATACCTCCCCCGAGCCCTCCAACGAGCCATGGCAGACGTGCCCGGGTGATCCGTACGGCGGATTCTTCTGCAATCTCCTGATTCAGGACGCCGGCCATACGGGAAATATCCTCATCCGCCTCTTCTTCAATGACATCAATAATGTCATCGTGGGTGATGCGACCCACGAGCCGTTCCTGATCATCCACGACCGGAATGGTCACCAGGTTGTATTTTTTCACCAGTTGGGCGACTTCTTCCTGGTCCAGGTCCACACGGACCGAAATGACCTCCGGATTCATGATACTGCGAACCGTACTCATTGGTTCAGCCAGGACCAGATCCTTGAGAGAAATAACCCCCACCAGTTTTCCCTGAGTATTCACGACGAAGAGGTAGTAGACATTTTTGACTTCTTCCCGCATCCTTCGAATAGTCTCGATAGCCTCCTGCACCGTCGAATTGTCCCTGATGGCTACAAACTCCAGGGCCATGATGCCGCCGGCCGTATCCTCCGGGTATGGAAGGAGTATCTCCAGCTCTCCTGAAACATCATCTTCCAGTTGTTCTATGATGTTTTTTGCCCGATCCGCAGGCAGATCCCCAACCACATCTGCCGCATCATCGGAATCCAACTCCTGCACAATCTCAGAGATGTGCTCATCATCGAGGCCCTCTAACAGGCGTTCCTGAAAGGGCGGTTCCATTTCGACCAGAACTTCTCCCGCCCCTTCCGGCTCGATCAAATCAAAGACAAAGACGCGTTCATCAGGGTCCAGGTGCTCAATAAGATCCGCAAGGTCGGCCGGACGCATCTCGTCCATCAAGTGCCTGAAAAAGGTCTCATTCTGTTCCCGAATAGAGTCCTTGACATCACTCACCAATTTTTCATCAATCACATAGGGCATACCAACACCCACTGGGCCTTTCTCACATGAAACACCGGTTCCCTTATTACGATGGTTTCCCCATTCCCCAATTTTTTTTAAAGGAGAAGGGAAACCTCACAACTTCTTTTTAATCCTCTTTAAAACGAACTCCTCGATATCCAAGCCCTCCCCATTGGCCTTTTCAATTTCATGGACAGGGATTTCAGCCCTCGCAGCGCTCTTGTGCCCACCGGCAAAACCCCACTCTGCAAACAGCCTCTGGGCCTCTTTTCCCGCATTGAGACGGAACCCTGCATACCTGAATATGATTATCAGCTTTTGCCCATATATCCCTGAAACAATTGACCATTTTACCTCAGCCATTTTGAGAAAAAAGTCGGCCATGATCACCAGGATATCCGGGGTGCTGATCTTCCCCATGTGAATAAAAACCCTGTCCTTGAATAGGGTCAGGTTATCAAGGGCAATACGAAAGCTGTTCAGGGTACCCTTGGTTATCTCTGAGGATTCGATCTTTTTAATGATATTGAGATTGGCTATAGGATAGAGATATCTGAAGGCGTTTATATCATGGGGTGAGCAAGACCGGACAAAATTGTCTGTATCCGTCTTGATCCCGTAAAACAGGGCGGTAGCAAGGGGAGAGGAAGGTTTGATTCTGGCCGCCTTCAAATATTCTGTCATGATTGTCGCATTGGCGCCATATTCCTCTTTGATATCCATAAACCGGGCCACGGTTTCGTGATTCAGGGGGTGATGATCAATAACAATATCATAGGAATATTTGCTGAGTTGTTCATTGTGATGCGGCTGGGAATCCACCAAAGCCCATTTGGTGATCTCCATGGGGTTCAGGTCCCGAATATGTTTCAGATCAACTTTGAGGAGTTTTATGAAGGCCAGGTTATCTGTCCTTTTTACGGCGTTAATGCGGTATATAAGCGTTTTTTTGACTTTCCGCCAAAACAATCGTTTGAGGGTCAGGGCGCTGGCCATGGAGTCCGGGTCCGCATCGATGAGGATGGCCACAGTATCCTCGGAATGGATAATTTCCAGCAGTCTCTTGTGTTTTTCTTTAAACGAGAAGGATTTGGGGAAGGGTTGTCCCATCATTGTGTTTTTGTCTGTCTCCATGTTGCAGGACCCTTGCTTGAAAGAGGATTGTTCCGACAATCGATTTTTTGGAGACCCACCTTATAGCACAGAGGAACAAAATTCAAACATATTTAGTGTTGGAAATTCTGGATTATCAGTGTCACCAGGGCCATACCCGTTCCAGGAATTGCAGACTGGGCCAAAGGTCCTCTTCACGATGGGGTTCCAGGGTGATGATAGGGGGTTCCTTTCCTCCGGATCCCAACTTCTGAAACAGGGGAGCAAAATCAATGGTCCCTTTTCCAAGGGCCAGATGCTCGTCGCCGGTGCCATGGTTGTCGTGAAGGTGAATCTGCCCGAGGTATGGACCGAGTATTTTCAACCATGCCTCCAACGGGGCTTTGCCAAATGCGGCCTGGTGCCCCATGTCCAGACAAAAGCCTACTCCAAGGTCCTCGAGGCCTTCAAAGATAGGCTGAATGTCTTCCGGCTGCTCTTCGTAGGTATTCTCAATCATCAAATGACAGTTGCTGTTTTCGAGTTTCTCGGCGAACCAGGACCAGATTTCCAGACTCTTTTCGATCCAAAGGCCCCTGACATCATTATACCGCTTGCCCTCATAACCGGCATGGCAGACCACCGTGCGGGGGTGAAAGCATTCCACGGCCTTGATGGTCTGCTCAAAACGGTGCCTTGTCCAGTCCCGGATCCCGGGATCCGGAGACCCGGGTGAGAGGTCTGAAAATGGTCCATGCAGGGTAATGCTCAGAGCCTTTTCCCGAAGCCGCTCTGCAACGGCGGTGAATTGAGAGGGGGTGTATGTATCGAGGGAATGTGCATCAAATCCTATCTCCGGATTAATCCCATGCTCCATGAACAGAGGAAGGTAGTCTTCGTAAAGCATGGAGAACGGGGCATTGACTTGAATATGCTCTTTGATCTTATTTTTCACAGGGTTTCCTTACCTTTGTTGACAACAGGTTTGCCTTAATTATAATAGAAATTTTACAGGCTGCCGCCTGTTTTCGAGATTCCGATTATGAAACAATATATTGTCTCTCCCGTCTGCTCAGCGTTTGTCGTTCCAGGGCTGGGCCAAGTTCTGAATCATAACCTGAAAAAGGGAGGGATCATTCTTGGCATTATCCTTATTCTCATTGTGAACGCCACAATCCAAATTGCCTTGATCCTCAAAACCATTTTCAAGGAGATGGAACCCGGGCTCTATCCTTTAGAAAAGTACCTGGAGAGGATTATGCAGGAAGATCTTTCTTTTCTCTTTTTTCTCGTCGTGGCATTTGCCGTCATTTGGGTCTACTCTGTGTCAGACGCCTTTTGGGTGGGCCTTAAAATCGAAAAGCAAGCGGGGGGTGATTCTCTATGAGATCCTATATACTGGATGAGATCTCCCCCGCTGATATGGAAAAAATCAGCCGGTTCCTGAAGCGGAACGCCCTTGAATCACCCCTGGAAAGTATTTACTGGCTGGAGATACCCCTGGACCTCTACAGCGCAACCCAGTCTGAACATCGGGATTGTGCACCCTATGCGTTTGCCACTGAAACGGGCCATGACTGGATTAAGCTGGAATTTTTTATCCGCAGTAGGCGGGGCCTGGGTTGTGAATGCCAGGGTTATTGTACCCCAGAGCAAAGGGATTTTATCCTGAACTTTGCCGACAAAATGTTGGAGGTCTGTGCTATCAAGACCTGAGATTCACTTCTTGAATATTTCCTTCCTGATTTCCTCAC
>JAFDIX010000363.1 GCA_019307805.1 Deltaproteobacteria bacterium
TCCGGCATTTCATTCAATTCTAAAAGGTTTAGTTCACCGCAGACCGTTGCCTCGCCTATTCCCTTAATATATCTCGCCTTACGCATAGACAGGCCACATTCTTGAATGTCGGAAACATCGGCGCCTGCAATGCTGTGGGGTGTAATATCCAAACATTTTTCACACAGCCTGCTCCATACGGTGTCGGCCGCCTTCCTGGAGATCTGTTGTCCCACAATACTCTTGACAAGTGCCGTAAACAGATCGGGCGTAACTTGCCGCTCGATAATGCCTATATTGTCAATTGCCTTTCCAAGTTTTCGGTCGCAACGTCTTAAATATTCGATTTCCGCTTGTCCGTACGAGAAATAGTTGCATTCTGTTTTTCCGTCATGCCTATTCATGTTCTTCACACCTAAAGGTATTTATCCGGATCCGCCATAAACTGGTGGTATATTCGGTAGTGGTCTGTCTCCCTGTAATCGATCTTTTTCACGGGAATGTGGTCAAAGCTGTAGATCCGGGCATCGGGACAGGCCATGAGGATAGGGGAATGGGTGGCGACAATAAACTGGGCATGCCCTGCTCTGCCCATCTCCTTCAGGACACCCAGCAGTTCCAGTTGGCTTTTGGGTGAGAGGGCGGTCTCGGGCTCATCCAGGAGATAGAGCCCCTTCAGTCTGTAACGGGCCTTGAAATAGGACATCAGGGACTGACCGTGGGACTGGCTCATGAGGGATTTTCCGCCGAAGTAATCCAGCATCAGCTTGTCTGTTGTTGCCCATTCCTCCAGGTTTTGGGCGAAATAACCGAAAAGATCCGATGAAAAAAAAGAACCATGCACATAACCATCAGTCCACTCCACATCCACATATTGATAGAGCATTTCCCGATAAGGATTTGCATCCATCCGGGTCTTGTCCGTATCCCGCCATATATGAATGCCGCATTTATGGGCCAGGGCCTGCAACAGGGTCGATTTCCCGGTGCCGTTTTCCCCCACGAAAAAAGTCACTGGGTCTTGAAAGGGAATAGTTCTGGTTTCATGAAAGATGGTCTGATTAAAGGGGTATTCTTCCCTGGTAGGATATTTTTCTGGGAATAGGGTCACCTTTTTGATATGGGTCATTGACTCACTCGCTCCGATGGATCTGCTGTCGTGATTTAACCACGAGGAAATGGTTACGGTTTCCTTCAAAGTTTGGCCTTTGCGGTAGCGGCAATATAGGCTAAAGTCCCGCAAGGTGTCAACGACGTCTAACCCTCGATCTAAAGCCCTTTACTTCCCCCTTTTCTAAAGGGGGACCGAGGGGGAAAAATAGCACAAGCACCATTGGCCATCCCCCTTTTTTCTAAAGGGGGACCGAGGGGGATTTTGTTCGCGAGAAACCGCAAGACATTCCAGGGAGGGAGAGTGATATCAAGTGAGGCGTACTTTTAGGAACGCTGCAATGACGAAAGATGAAGTATAATCCCGCGAAACGCGGGACAGATGGACTTTTTCCGAAGCCGTCAAGAAAGGATTAGAGTCGCTATGATCATTCAAATCTATGAAATCCAGACCCCTGAAGAAGCGGAAAAATGTATTCAACTGGGCGTGCGCCACCTGGGAAGCGTGTTGCTCTCTGACGGGGAGTGGCGCAACCCTGTCCTCAAAGAAGTGTCACGCCTCTGCAGGGATTCCAATGCAAAGCACAGCCTCATTCCCCTGTTCCAGGATCCGCAACTGCTCTATCAGGCCATGGACTATTACGAACCGGGACTCATTCACTTTTGTGAAAATCTCACAGATTCCCTGGGAAAAATACAGACATTGGACGGGCTTTTGGAGTATCAATCCCGATTCAAAGAAAAATACCCCCAGGTCCCCATTATACGCTCCATTCCCATCCCGCCAAAGGGCTCTGTGCAGGACTTCCCCACATTGGAGATCGCCCGGCACATGGAACCTGTCACGGACCTCTTTCTGATCGATACCTGGTCAGAGAAGGAACCTGTGGAAGGCTACATAGGAATTACAGGGAAACCTGTGGATTTTGACCTGGCGGGCCGGCTCGTGGAACAAAGCGACATCCCTGTGATCCTGGCCGGAGGACTCTCCCCTGAGAACGTATGTGAGGCCATCCTGGAGGTCATACCGGCTGGTGTGGATAGCTGCACCCAAACCAATGCCCAGGATAAAAATGGCAAGTCTCAACGCTTCCAAAAGGATTTCAAGAAGGTGGACAGCTTTGTCCGGGAGGCCCGAAGGGCGGAACAGGCGCTTCAGGCCAGGCGTGCTGAAATGGCAGCAGAACTTGAGGGCCTGAAGGCGGATCTTCAGGACAGGGAGGCGGCCCTGCCCGCCCATTCTGTACGGCCCCACCAGATCATGATCATTGAGGAACTGGAAGAAAAAATTACTGATATTGAAAATGATATGAAGCGGTATAATATGGCTTTAGGGACTTAATCAATTTTTTTTTATCCATCAGGAAAGGAGCAGACATGGAGAAAACGATCCTACTGCCCTCTGACAAATGTGAAGTCATGGAAGCGGACTGGGGGAGCCTGACATGGTACGCCAACGCGGCACAGGGAAACTCTCAGGAGATGACCGTGGGCAAGTGCATTATCCATCCCGGACAGGAAAACCCCTTCCACAGCCATCCCAACTGTTCTGAAATACTCGTCCTTATGCAGGGCAAGCTTTCCCACAAGATAGAGGACGGGAAAGAAGTGGTAATGAATCCCGGGGATGTCATCTCTGTGCCCCCCAATCTCCCCCACAATGCCCGGAATATAGGGGATGGGGATGCGGTGATGTTCGTTTCCTTCTCATCGGCGAACCGGGAAGCCAAGAGCGAATAGTACTGCTTCCTTCACGCATTCGACCGGGCAATTGATCCGACACCGATCATGGTCATCCCGACGATCAGGAGCTTGATACCCAACAGGATGCCGATCGCCCAGGCGCCGGAAAGGGGGAACTGCTGCCAGATCATCAGTCCAAGCAGAAAGGAGATGACCCCACATATCAGCAGCCACGCCCAGCCGGATGAGGGACGCACCCGGAACGCGGCAGCGATCTCGAACAAGCCATCGACCACGAAGTAGATTGCCAGGATGATCGTCAGGACACCGGATGCAAAAAGCGGGTGGGTCACCAGGGCGATGCCGCAGAGAAGGGTCAGTCCGCCGATGGCGAAGGTCAATAGCCCCCTGCCCAGACTGCCCGTCCGGAACGCCCAGATCATCCGAACAACCCCACCTGCCACGACGAACAGACCCACCAGGAGCACCACCGACAGGCCCACCATCAGAGGTGACGCGATCGCCATGATGCCCAGGATGATGGTGATGACTCCGAACAGTTTCATGTTCCTGCCAGCGACGGCGGCGGCATTAGTTATCTCGGTCATGTCATTTTCTCCCCTCATATTAGTTAAGGTAATTGAAAATCCTGCAATCCGGACTACCCGTATTGGTAGATTTCCGGGGTCAGAAATGCGGCCATTGCAAGGCCATGGAACCGGTACTCCAAGATATTGCAGAAATAGTTTCCGGCCAAATAAAAATAGTTAAACTTGTTGTTGATGAGAACAAAAGCATAGTGGATGAATACAATATCCGCAGTTTGCCCACTTTGATACTGTTTTGCAACGGAAAAGCTGTTGAAAGGCTCGCCGGTGCAGCCCCAAAGTCCATCATCAAAAGCATGATTGAAAGCCATATTTAGATGAGACGTGGAGGACAATCCACAAAATAAATCCCTTTTTTCTTTACTTTTCTTGCATATTTGAATACAAACTTCAAATATGCAAGGAATAATTAACAGACATCTCGCTGATACGGTCAAGAGACGGTTACAAAATAATCCGGCTGTGGCGATTCTGGGGCCTCGGCAATGTGGCAAAACAACATTGGCCGGTCAAATTGTAAGAAAAATCAACCAGTCGGTCTATCTGGATCTTGAAAATCCGGGTGATCTGGCAAAACTCTCTGATCCCCTTGCCTTTTTCAGTTTGCATAGTGATGACCTGGTGTGTCTCGACGAGATCCAGCGGGCCCCCGAACTCTTTTCAATTCTTCGAAGTATCATAGATGAACGCGCAAGAAATGCTCAGTTTTTGATTCTTGGTTCTGCAGGGCGCGATTTAATACGGCAAAGCTCGGAGTCCCTCGCAGGACGAATTGCCTATCTTGATCTCACTCCGTTTCTTCTCTCAGAACTTGAGGCCGCACAGAAAGACGATATCAGGCGGCTCTGGCTTAGAGGCGGGTTCCCCAGGAGTTATCTCGCGGAAGACCTCGATATCAGTTTCGAATGGCGGCAGGACTTCATTCGAACTTTTCT
>JAFDIX010000364.1 GCA_019307805.1 Deltaproteobacteria bacterium
GTATTCTATGGAATTGGCATGGCTCCATTCATGGCGGAACTCCCGACAGCAGACAATGTCTGTTTCAGGGTCCAGGTGCTCCCAGGAGTACCAGGTATGCACGGGTTCACCGGAAGGGGATATCTCCATGATGGCATCCCCCAGAAAACCCGTGAGATCCCTTGGTCTTCCACCCACACCGAGCCCCTTCATGATAAAGCGGAAGTGATCCTCATCTTCTACAAGCCTTTCTGCGAGCTCGGGTTCGATAAAGCCTCTCACCTTTTCTGCCAGGTCCCCGGGCATCTGCGCCCAGGTGATGACGAGGGTATTGCCGTTGGGCAGACGGCACATGTCGTGGTGAAAGGCCGGATGCTCCCACCTCCAGACCTCGTTTCCTTCCCAGTCCAACTCCACCAGGATGTCGGCCTGCCCCCCGGCAGTAGCTATCCCGGCATCCTGCTGGTTCAGGGGCTGGCCCCTTACCAGGAGATGCCCTCCGGGGAGCAGATAGCCGTATCCCGGTTGAAACCCCGGGGCCTGCCATCGGTGGACGATGCGACCCTCTTCATCCAGCAGACAGGTCATGTCGCCGCCGATGGGCGTGATGAGGGTGTACCCTCCGACAGATCTTGAATCCCTGTGTGTCAGCCCTGTGGGGCGAAATAACGACCAACCCATATTCATCTCCTCATAGAAAATCACCTCGCGATTTTATAAATGGCGGCTTTACCGCAAGACTATTTTAAAATTTTCGTTCTAAAATATTTAGGTCTTCCTCTTACCTCTCTTTTTAGACCTGCGGACAGTGCGCCAGATGAAGACGGCCGTCAGGATCAGAAACGCGAGAGAGATGGGACGCTGAACAAGAATCAAGGGATTATTTCTTGAAATGGCCAGTGTCTGCTGCAAAGAGAGCTCGAACATGGGGCCCAGGACGAATCCGATGATAAAGGTCACAAAGGAGAAATCCAGCTTTTTCATAAAATAACCCAGGACTGCAAAAAACAACATGAGGCCCACTGCAAAGAGGCTGTTGTCGGTCATGTAGGCGCCTGCAATGCACACAAAGATAATGATGGGGTAAAGAAAGCTCTTCTTGAACTTGACGACTTTTGAAAAGATCCTCAAACCGAATCCGCCGATGATGAGGTTTAAAAAATTCGCCAGAAGGAGACAGATATAGATCCCGTACATGAGCCGGGCATGCTCCTGGAACATGAGCGGACCGGGCGTGACGCCGTGGATCATAAAGGCGCCGATGATCAGGGCGGCGGTGACATTCCCGGGAATTCCCAGGGTGAACAGCGGTATGAGGTTTGCTCCCACAACGGCATTGTTGGCCGCTTCAGCAGCGGCAATCCCTTCAATATTTCCTTTGCCGAATGAGTCCGGGTCCTTTGACGCCCGCTTGGCCGCCCCGTATCCCAGGAAGGCGGCGATGGTCACACCAAGTCCCGGCAGTGCACCAATACCTGTACCGATCAGGCTGGATCGAAAAAGCGTCTTCAGGACCCCTTTGAATTCTTTGAGGGATACGTTTCGATCCTCCTTTGGACTATCTTCCCTCAGATCAAAGGACTCTGTTTTTCCCGTGCCCCTTTCCTCTATGTGGATGAGGACCTCTGACAGCGCAAGCATCCCTATGCCGATTGCCATCAAGGGAATACCGTTTTCCAGTTCATAGAGCCCCATGATCAATCGCTCGTCCCCCGTCATGGGATCCGTCCCGATACAATTGATAAAGATTCCAAAGGCCGCTGCAATGAGACCTTTTACAAAGGACATGCCGGAGAGGGTGGCGATGAGGGTTAAGGCGAAGATAATAATGGAGGTTATCTCAGTGGGGCCCATCTTCAGGGCAATAAGGGCAATGGGCGCTGCCACCAGAATCAGGACGACATCGGAAAAGGTATCGCCGAATACGGAAGAATAGAGGGCCATCTTAAGGGCCTTTCCGGCCTTGCCCTGTTTGGCGAGGGGATAGCCATCAAAGCACGTGGCCGCAGCCTCAGGGTCACCCGGAACATTTAACAGGATGGCGGAGATGGATCCCCCGTATCTCGATCCTTTCAGAATCCCCACAAGAAAGGCAATGGCGATAAGGGAGTCCATGTAATAGGTCAGGGGGACGGCAATGGCCACGGCCATGGGACCATTCACACCCGGGACGGCCCCCACGAAAACCCCCATGGCTACGCCCAGTATGATGTAAAAAATACTGGTAACCGTGAATACGTCGCCGAATGCCAGAAGGACCTGTTCCATAAAGATAGTCTCCCTAAGGTAAGGGTATGCGCAACCCATAACGAAGTGCGAAAAACAGGAGTACCGGGGGAATAACGGCCACCAATCCAATACTGATTGGATTCCGTGCTCCCATGAGGACAGCAAAGGCTGCGATCGACAAAATTCCTCCCGGAATGAAGCCGATCACTTTGATTGCACCCAGGGAAAAAACGAGAAGGGCTGAGTAGAGACCTATGTTCAGCCAGTTCCTCAGCTCAAGAGGAGGCGTCCCGTCGGAGGGGTCTCTTTTCGCGGAAATACTCTGGAACAAAAGGATCAGGGAGAGACCAACAATAATGAGCATGGCCGTCGTTGGTAGAGCAGCCGGGGCCATGCCGTACTCTTCCCCCTCACCGGTCTGCTGTGGAATGATTAAAAAGATGAACAGGACTCCCATGACCAGCAGAAAGGCCGAACTGATCATATCCGCTTTTTTCATAGTACTATCCTCCCGGGCAAGAGAGCCCTGTTCACCCCAATTTCAGGATTGATGGAAGAGATTTATTTTAAACCTGCCTTCATCTGCTTGTAGGATGCATCCATTTTCTTGAGGGCCGCCGTGATATCGGCAGGCCCGTGATAGGCAATAGGCCAGTGAATCTTGTTCTTAATAAGATCAGCGACGTTTGGATCTTTAACCGCCTTGGCAGCCGCGGCATTGACCTTTTGCACGACTTCCTCGGGTACACCCTTAGGTGCCGAAAAAACGACATATTGGTCAAGGACCACGTTATAACCCAATTCCTTGAGTGTGGGAACATCCGGAAAAGCAATGAGCCTCTGATCGCCCAGGCTGGCTAAGACCAGCATTTTCCCCTGCTTGGCATAGGAATGATGGATACCGCCGCTGAAGGCGAAATCCACATGCCCTCCCAGGATCTGGGGAACCATGCCTGCCCCCCCCTTGGTGGGCACTGGGATCAGTTTGACCCCTTCCTTTTTGGCAACGACCTTCATGAAAACCCTTTCAATGGGTGTGAAGGAGCTGTAGGTCAGTCCCCCCTTTTTTCTGGCCTCTGCAATCAATCCCTTCCAATCCTTCCAGGGCCTGTCCGGCAGGGAGACGAATGCCTCCTGTCCCTCGGTCACGGATGCGATAAACCGAAAATCGTCCATGCTGTATTTAGCCTTTTTTGAAAAATGGGGATTGAAGACAAAGGTGGTGGCAACGGTGAAACACAGGGTGTAGCCGTCGGGTTTGGATTTTTTCAGTGCCATGGCCCCAACGCCTCCGCCTCCGCCGGGCTTATTGACCGCGAGAATGGGCTGCCCCAGGGTGTCTCCCATGGATTTGGCCAGAAGTCTGCCCAGGGTGTCAATGTTTCCACCAGCGCGAAAGTTAACCAACAGGGTGATGGGCCGATCAGGATACTCCGCGAAAACAGAAGAGATGGACCCCGATGCGAATACAAACCCCATGACAATCGCCAAAATGACCATTTTCTTTCTCATGATGCCCTCCTTGTTTGAATGGTATGTTTTGGTAATATCACCAGCTAAAAAAACCGTTTATCCCAATGTTTCTACACCTGCGAGACGAAACGCCCCATCAGGATGGGTCGATTCACCTGAAGCCCCGATGCGGCATATCTCGGTAAAGTAGATCTCATCCCATTCCACGTTGGCCAGATTGACATCCGTGCCGAACTGGCTGATCATCCGGAACAGGACCTTGGTTTTGTAGGTTTTGGTCACATCCGGCAGTACGGTTACGGGAAGTTCGAACATGATTTTTTCCATGGGGACCCTTTTGGCGATACTGTCCATGACGTCCTGCCTGATATCCCCGTGAAATAGTTCATGGGCCTCTATCAGAACCATGGCTGAGCCGGCCTCAAGACAATTTTCAATGTCAGCGATAAGCTCGTCTCCCGACATGGACCCTTCCTTGCGGCCCACCTCGCCCATGACCGTCAGTTCGAACTCCCGGACCGCCTTGGAGATGACCGCCTTCTTCTTTTGAGGGTCGATCCGGATCAAATTGTCCGACACCTCTATACCTGTAAAGCCGGTCGTCTTGATCTCCTCCAGAAAGACTTCGTAGTT
>JAFDIX010001010.1 GCA_019307805.1 Deltaproteobacteria bacterium
CATACAGTTCGCCCCCCTTTGAATGGCATCCTGAATTTCTGCTTCGGACACCTGCTCGCAGCGGCACACAATATGGCCGGATTTTTTATTTGAAGCAATCATTCTTTCCCGTTCGACCAAAGAGGCTGCCTCAAATCGAGGCGACCCTTTTCTTCGCCCTTTGAAGTGTTTTTTCTCCACCATTTCCATGCCTGTCTGAGAAAGCAGTTTGGTCACATGCTCGGCAATGGCCGGTGCTGCCGTCAACCCGGGTGAACCGATCACGGCATGAATGACCCCGGGTGTGTGCTCCGATTGCGCGATGTAGAAATCACCGCCCTCTGCTTTGGTATTTTCCGAACGAATCCCCGCAAAGGAGGTGATGATATCCTTTCCGGACAGGGCCGGAATGAGGGTCCGGCACAATTCCACAACTTCCTGCAGCTTCTCCCGGCTGACCGCTGTATCCCCCTTGTTCTCCGGCACCGTGAAATACCCCATTCCCATCAACAGGTTCCCGTGGGCTGTGGGTGTCACCAGTTGACTGTGTTCACGGTCATAGGTCGCTCAGAAGGTGGGATGCGGATTTGTCCAATATGGCCATGACGCCCTTGGTGAGAATCAGGTGTATATCCCTGTCCCCGACCATGTGCGCGATGTCTTCTGCGAAAAGTCCTGCCGCATTGATGATGTACCGGCTCTTTAACGATCCCCCTGGTGTACGCAAACGAAAACTGCCGTCATTATCCTTTTGGATCTCTGTGACAGGGGTATCGTAGTAAAGATGAAACCCATTCTGCGCCGCATTCTCCGTCAGGGCAAAGGTCCACTCTGTGGCATAGATGGCGCCACTGAGCCCTTCGCCATAGAGTGCGCCGATGGTTTGGGGGGTGACATGGGGTTCTATTTCGCGAAGCTTGTCCGGAGTGATCATCTCGTGGCCGGCTGAAACATGGTTTTCTTCAGCCCAGTTCTTGGCCGTCTCCAGTTTTTTTAATTGGGCCTCATCCAGGGCGACAAATATCTCATCGACTTCCCTGAAACCCACATCCAATTCTTTTGCCAGCTTTTTATAGCGAACGGACGCATTGAAGGAGAGTTGAATCCGCAATGGTCCTGAAGGAAACATGAGAGGGGAGTGAAGCATGCAGGGGTTTGCCTTGGAAACGCCGAACCCTGAAAAGCTCTCTTTTTCCAGAAGCGCAAACCGCCCCTCATACCTGGAGAGTTCCCGCGCAATCATGGAGCCCACGATACCGGCCCCGATCACGACCACATCATAATCTTTTTGATCGGAAAGACTTTTCATAAAACGTAACCACACAGGTTGTCAGGTTCACGGTTCAACGGTTTACAGCATCCGGTGCATACTTCTCTTCCATAAGTTCCTTCCTGGGAGGGCTGAAAAAATCCAACAGGATTGCCTCCTGGTCCAGAATCTTCCAGGAATGGCCTTTCATGGAAGGGATGAGATAACTGTCTCCAGGGCCGAGAA
The DNA here is from genome assembly GCA_019307805.1 of Deltaproteobacteria bacterium. Taxonomy (GTDB): domain Bacteria; phylum Desulfobacterota; class DSM-4660; order Desulfatiglandales; family HGW-15; genus JAFDIX01. Next base: position 1,475 of record JAFDIX010001010.1, read on the forward strand.
CCATTTCCTTCCCGTCCCCGGGCAATCTCAACAGGACTTCTCCTTTCACGACAACCCCGCCCTGTTCGGCTTCATGTTGTTCTTCCGGCCACTCCAGGTTGGGAGCAAAGAGATACATGACCATCATCATGCGATCCCCCATTACCAACTTGCGGGAGACCCCTTCAATGACATCCTCCCACGGCATCTGGTCCCACTTTGTCCAACAGTCCATGGATAATTCCTCCAGTAAAAAGATTTGAACCAGAAAAGAATTGCTCATATGTGCAGCAATTGCACATCTGCAAAAATCCTATCCACTGCTTCCTCCAGTAAAAAGATTTGAACCAGAAAAGAATTGCTCATATGTGCAGCAATTGCACATCTGCAAAAATCCTATCCACTGCTCACTTTTTTTTCAAGCAAAAAGTGCCCCGGGTTGAGGGGGAAAGATATTGACAGGTATGGTGAAGAGGTGACATAAAAAGGTGCTCGTTAAGAGGGATAGTGCGGCTCTCCCGACCAGGTTTGGTTATCCCCCGGGGAAGTTTACCTTGTTGAGAGATTATTGCCTTATTGAAATTTCAAATAACAAATCCCAAAAATC
>JAFDIX010000365.1 GCA_019307805.1 Deltaproteobacteria bacterium
GGCGCCTCACCGTTTCCGTATTCCGCATCCAGGGACAGGTCTTCTATACTGGTGGTCTTCTCACCCCTTTCGGATTTGACCGTGTCGATTCCCCTGCCCACAATGGCCTTATGGGAGGCATAACTCATGGCGGTTTCCTCGGAAATAAGCCCCACCTTGTAGTGGTCAATGATGCATTGATCAAACGTCATCATGCCAAAGGCTCGACTCTGTTCAATCATTTCATAGAAGGTCTTCCCCTCGGACTCCCCGTTGAGAATCGTATCCTTGACCCGAAGATTCGAGCCCATGATTTCAAATGCTGCGACCCTGCCCCCGCCTTCCTTGGGCAGCAACCTCTGGCAGGCAACCCAGCGCAGCGTATCAGAAAGCCGAATTCTGATCTGCCGTTCCTCTTCCTGCTCGAACATGCCGACAATACGGTTGATCGTCTGGCCTGCGTCCACGGTGTGGAGCGTGCTGAGGACCAGGTGACCGGTCTCTGCCGCGGACAGGCCAATCTCCACTGTTTCCTTGTCTCGCATCTCACCTACCAGGATGACCTTTGGTGCCTGTCTCAGGGCAGCCCTCAAACCTGAAGAAAAGGTGTCAAAATCCATGCCCAGTTCCCTCTGATTAAAAGTGGCTTGCTTCTGGGCGTGCACAAATTCCACGGGATCTTCCAGGGTGACCACGTGAACGGACTTGGCCTCATTCACTTCGTTGAGCACAGCCGCAAGAGAGGTGGACTTCCCGCTTCCCGTTGCACCGGTAACAAGGATGATCCCGTTTCTCTCCGCGGTCATCTTGCGAAAGGCCTCCGGCAATTTTAATTCCTCTACCGTCGGCACCCTGGTGGCCAGTTGCCGCATGACGGTCGAATAATATCCCTTTTGGGAAAAAATATTTACCCTGAACCTTGCCTTACCCGCCAATTGATAGGAAGAGTCGCAGGAACCCTCTGTCAAGAGTTTCTTTGTCAGTCGGCGGTCCCCGTTGACCAGGTTAAGCGCCATGATTTCCGCCTGAAAGGGTGTGAGCCGATCTATGGATGGATTCATCTGGACCGGCTTTAACTCCCCGGAGGACTCCACCTGAAAAGGCTTGTCCACCGTGATATTCAGGTCCGAGACGTTGTCGTGGGACTCCAGCATGGCGGTCAGGATATGATCTACTTGTTGCTGTCTCATGGGTAAATTCTCCTTCCCCCGGTGCTCCCGGCTATACCTCTGTGAAATCAGAAGGCGGATTCTTCAACAGAGGCAGAAACTTGGCCTTATCATTGGCCTTGAGATAGGCGTCATCCGCCGTGATGATCTTTTTATTGAAAAGATCCATAATGGCGTCATCCAGGGACTGCATGCCGTATTTTCTTCCCGTCTGAATCATGGAGGGGATCTGAAAGGTCTTCCCCTCGCGAATGAGGTTTCGAACGGCGGGATTGGCGATCATGATCTCCAGAGCGGCCACCCTGCCCGAGAGGTCCTTCCGCCTGAAGAGGGTCTGGGCGATCACGGCCCGAAGACCGTCGGCAAGGGTGTTTCGAATCTGTTCCTGCTGCATTTCGGGAAAGACCTCGATCACGCGGTCCACAGTCTTGGCCGCGCTGGTGGTATGAAGGGTCCCGAAAACGAGGTGGCCTGTGGCCGATGCTTCAATGGCCAGTGAAATGGTCTCCAGGTCCCGCATCTCGCCCACCAGGATGATATCCGGGTCCTCCCTGAGTGCCCCCCGCAGGGCGGCGGAAAAAGACCTTGTGTGTAAGCCCACTTCCCGATGGTTGACGACCGCCTTTGCGCTTATGTGGACAAACTCAATGGGGTCTTCCACGGTCAGGATGTGGTCCTTCCGCGTTTTGTTGGCCTCATCGACGATTGCGGCCAGGGTTGTGGACTTTCCGCTTCCTGTCGGGCCCGTCACCAGCACCAGTCCCCTGGGCAGGGTAGCGAGCCTGCGCACCACGGGCGGCAGGCCCAGTTGCTCACAGGTCACAATCGTGGAAGGGATCTCCCTGAAAACGGCTCCGATTCCGTATTTCTGCTGAAAGAAGTTGGCCCGGTACCGGGCCAACCCGGGGATTTCATAGGCAAAATCTATATCCCCGGTCTCCTCGAACTCTTTGACCTTGTGTTCAGGAGCAATCTCGTAAAGCATGGTCTTCAGACCGTCGTTTTCGAGCTCCCGGTACTTTACCCTCTCCAGTTCGCCTTGAATCCGCAGGACTGGTTGCTGGCCCGCAACCAAATGAAGGTCCGATGCCCCCTGTTCATGCATTAACTTGAAAAATGCATCTATCTGCGCCATGAGTTCCCTCCTGATAAAATGGTCCTAAATAGATATTATTCATAACCCTTTTCATTATTCAACATTAAAATTTCGGTTCCTCCGGTCTTTCTTTCGGCAGACCCATCTCCCTGCCCATGTGCAGGGCATCCTGGCCCTCCGGGTAGAAGGCCTCTATGATCCGGTGAACCTGAAAGCCGTTCCTTTCAAAGAGCTTCTGTGCCGGGGTGTTCTCTGTCGCGGTATGCAGAAATAATTTTTTCATCCCACACTGCAATACCGCCCTTTCCACGGCCTGCATAAGCTGGGTCCCAACCCCTCTCCTCTGGTACTCCGGCTCAACGGCCAGGGCAAGCAATTCCGCGGCATGTACGGTGTCATCGACCTGGAAGGCCGCCCCCATCATGGAAAAACCGGCGGGGACCCTGTCCACAAAGGCAACCAGTGTGGCGGTGGCGCCGGTTGCAAACCATTGGGAAACCAGACTCCCGTAGGGGCCATAGATTCCAAAGACCTTCCCGCTCAGCCTGCCGATAAAGGGGGCATCACTTTCCCTTCCGGGGCGGAGCCTGGTCTGATTCCGCATCAAAGACCTTTCCAAAACCCCCGGTGGGCGTCACCGACTTCTTTCCTGAGCTGCTCTATGAAGGCATCCTCTGTTTTGGACATGAGCTTTTCCTTGTCTGAAACCTGCATCCGGGCCATTTCTCTGAGGACCTCCTTTACGGAGTCCCGCTGACCCTCAACATGGTAGCCCCCTTCAAGGGTAATCACTATCCTGCCCCCACTGCTCCCATCAGCCATGTCCATGAGGGAGCGGGTCATACCGGCAAATCCCTTAGGTGTAACGCGCATGCCTCCCAGGGGGTCTTCAAAGTATATATCAAACCCTGCAGATACGAGAATCAAATCCGGGTCGAATTGAGTGGCAATGGGTTTCAATATTTTTTCAAATATTTCCACGTACTCCCCGTCACCATGGCCCACGGAAAGTGGAACATTGACGGTAAAGCCCTCTCCCCCGTTTATCCCCACCTCCCCAAAGGCCCCGCTCCCGGGGTAGTAGGGGTATTGATGGGTGGAAAAGTAGAGAATGGAAGGGTCTTCCTCAAAGGAATGCTGGGTGCCGTTGCCGTGATGCAGATCCCAGTCCACGATGAGGATACGGTCCATATTGAGGGTTTCCTGGGCATATCTGGCACCGACGGCCACATTGTTGAAGAGGCAAAAGCCCATGGCGCGCGAGCTTTCCGCGTGGTGTCCCGGGGGCCTGACCAGGGCAAAGGCATTGTCCAGTTCTCCCCTGCTCACCAGGGCAATGGCCTCGCAGAGCCCCCCGGCAGCCAATAGGGCGGCCTCATAGGAACCGGGTGAGGTACTGGTGTCCGGGTCCAGGTAGGAGCGGTCTTTCCCTTCTGTTTCTGCCAGCATGTCCACATATTCCGAAGAATGGACCAGAAGGAGCTCCTCCCTGTCCGCCCGCCGCACCGGGACCTCTTTGAAATTCCCCGCCATATCCGATTCTGCCAGCATCCCATAGATGGCCTGAAGCCGACGGGGGCTTTCCGGATGAAAGGGGCCCATGTCGTGATCCAAATACTTCTCATCCTTGACAATGCCTGTTCTGGTCATTTGCTTTTCCTTCTTTCGTAAAATGGCGGCATACCCGCCCCTGAAAATCTCGGTGTCATCTTTCCGGATGAACAGTATCAGGTCTATGAATGGTAAGCCTTCAGCAGATGGGATTGTCTCTTTATTTATAGCATAATTTCAAAGGTGGCGAAAGGCTTTCGCTTTGGAGTGGAGATGGGTAAAGATCCGGGTTCGGAAAGTCCGTGTCTGGGTGATTCCAAGCTTGGCATCAGTCCGCGAAAGTCTAAGTGCCTAAAATGAAGGAGTGCGCTTTCAGCGCACAATATTTTAATCCGCCGGAGTAGGACAAGCCCTCCAGAGGCGGATAAAGGTTTAATGCCCAGTTGCTCGCGGCGAGTCGTCATTCCGGCGAAGGCCGTGGTTCGACAGGCTCACCACCC
>JAFDIX010001011.1 GCA_019307805.1 Deltaproteobacteria bacterium
CTTAAGAATCCATACCCGGGGAGGTGGCTCTGATCTATATCCAGGAAGGAGTCCAATCGTGGTTGTTATACCGGGGATTATGCTGGAGTAATGGAGTGCTGGAGTAATGGAAAAACCAAAAAACATAACACCCCTAAATCATACATTTTTACCCAACACTCCAGTTCTCCAATACTCCAACACCCCCGAGCAGGCGTTCCAGATAGTGACAATTACATCTGCCTACGCCCATTGAGCGTAATGGGTTTTACAAGCCTTGCATTGGCCCAATGGACGCGCTTCTCTAAGTTAAATATTAAAGAGGCCTTTGAAGTGTTTTCTCCAAAGACCTCCTTCCACACTAAAAGCCCATCTCTTTAAGCACAGCCTGGACCTTGTCCACATAGCTGGGATGGAATCCATAACCGAATTTCCCGGTCATATCCCGCCAGTCCTTATACTCATCGAGGTAATCCATCTGGGATTTTAAGATCTTGCAAAAAAGTCCGCCTCTCTCCTTGGCCACCCTGACGATGTATTCTCCTGCCATTTCATCCAGTTTTGTCAGGCTCTCATCATCCAGTGTGACGATCTCGGTGCCCTTTGCAATGAATTTCTCAATGGCCCTACCTGAGTCTGCCTCGTGAAAGGTGAGAGATTCCATGGCCGCTGCCTTGCACGCGACTTTAAATAAGGCCTGGTCCGTCTTTGATAGCTTATTCCATGCCTTCAGATTCACCATAACGCCCACCTGGGATGCCGGCTGGAACCAGCAGGGAACGCTCCAGTACTTGGTAATCTCTGCAAAGCCCATCCCCCAGTCAATACCGGGGGCGCTGAACTCAGCACCATCCAGGGTTCCTCTTTCCACAGCCAGATAGATCTCCCCTCCGGGCATCTTGACAGGCGCGGCGCCAAGCTCCTTGAGAATCTCGATGGTGCCCCTTGCAGGGGTCCTCAACTTTTTGCCTTTATAGTCGGCAAGCGTTTTGATTGGTCCTGTCTTCTCGGTGGTTCGAAATCCGGACTCGGAAGTTGTTACTCCCACATTAAAATATTTCATCCCGAATTTTCCGTAGGCCTCATTGTATAGCGCCTCGCCACCAAATTGATAATACCAGACCATGTAATCCATATTGGTGAAGCCATAAGGCATAGAACCGAGAAAGTCAAATGCGGGATCCTTGCCCACCCAGTAATTGGGCCAGTCACCAACGGCCTCAACCACGCCCTTGCTGCAGGCATCAAAGTACTCAAAGGCCTTCATGAGTGAACCGGAAGGAAACCACTTTATCTCAAATCTCCCGTCGGTTATCTCCCCAAGATACTTAATCATCGCCTTTTCGCCCCAGTAGGGATTAATAGTCGGCGTCCATGCCCATTCTCCATTTGATCTTTTTGTCTTCCGCAACTGCCGGGTTGAAAGCCATAAAGACAAAGCAAGTGATTATGATTGCCGATAAACCTAAAATAAAAATCCTCTTTTTCATTTCTTCCTCCTTTTTTTAGTGAAAAATGAAATTCTTCCTCCCATTAATTAGACCTACCCTCTTCACTCACCTCCTTTCTTTCACTATTGACGTTATTACCAAACCACCCCTCAGCCCTATACTTCATTCCTGAATAACTTTCAAGAGTTTTATGATATTTCGTCCTCCCTCTGAGCCATCTCCGCCATAAATACAGCAGAGTATAAGGGATCAGGAGTAGCTAATCCAAGAAAGATGGAGAGGAATTCATCTTTTTGACGGTTTTTCAGTCTTTTTATCCGCATAGGTTAACACCATACCGCCATCAAACAGGAGATCTCCACCGACGAGATACTTTGCAAATCGGGAAAATCCGAAGATGAATAGATTCGCCACTTCAATAGGGCTCATCATCTCCTTGATACGCGAATGTCCCATCATAACGTCACGCACTACCTCATCGGGTGTTATTCCGCGCTGTTCGGCTTGAGCGGGGATCTGATTCAAGGCCAGTGCTGTTCTCACAAACCCGGTGCTCAAGGTGAAAGAACGGACCTTTCCCTCGCCTTCGGCAGAAATT
>JAFDIX010000366.1 GCA_019307805.1 Deltaproteobacteria bacterium
GCGGATGGCTTCATGCAGATCGAGGGTGATTTCGTTAAACCCGTCAGGAATGTCATGCAGCGGCCTCCTTTTGAACCCGATCACCTTGCAATCAAAGGCCTTCAAGTACTTGGCAAGATATTTTCCTATTTCACCAACGCCTATCACTGCACAGGTCTTTCCCTGAATTGAATCCCATGAATCTCGGACTCCCTTACCCACCCAGAAGCCGTGCCATTTTGAGGCCTTGAGATCATTGTGACATTCCAGTACCCTCCCGTAAAAGCAGAGTGTCATGGCCACGGCCCGCTCTGCCACGTACCTGGAATTACCATGCACATTGGAGATTCTGATGCCCTGGGCCATAATCCGGTCAAGGGGCAGCGTATTGACACCGACATGGGGAACGAAAATGATTTCAAGATTCCGGCAGGACTGCACTTGTTCTTTAGAAAGCCTGTTAGCTACGAGTGCATGGGCAAGTAGCATTTCCTGTTCCAGGTTGTCCTTGTCGGTGATCAACTCTACATCAGGGAATTCCTTGCGTAATTGTTCGACAGATTCAACCCAGAACCGGTTCAATTGGTTGCAGAATACTACTTTCATGACAATGATCTCCTTTGAAGGCATATTCTTCCCCAACTGATGGGGGTATTGCAACTTATTTGTAAAAGCCAAGATAAAAATCTTCCTTCAAACCGTTCAGCTGTGCTCACGCCGAATTTTTTTCCTGGAGGGGAGGGCAGGCCGGCTGGGGCGGGTAAAGGTGGGGGATTTGGATGGGTGTTCAGGAAAAATAAGTGGAGGGTTGAAATAGGTGAGGACAAGATGGTATTTGGAGCAGAGTTCGTGAGAGAAATGACGGATCGGGTATTGGTTTGAGGCAGGAGGGCATGGTGGCATCAAATAGGGATCTGGTTATAAATGGTCTTATTTCAGGGGGCATGATTACCAACTATTTCTGCACTTCTTCCTGTGGTCATTGCCTGTACAGCTGCAGTCCCAAAAGGGAAAAGGATTATATCGAAAGCACAACACTGGTCAACAATCTGAAGGGGGGGAACCTTTCCTCAGTCTGAAGGGATTGCAGATGGTTGTCGAGACCAGCCTTGCTACGGGTATGCGCATCGAGTACGTGGAGACGAACTCATCGTGGTTCAGGGATGGTCCTTCTGCACGCAAAATTCTTTCTTCCCTGAAGGAGAGCGGGCTGACCACCCTGCTCATTTCCATGAGCCCCTTTCATAACGAGTACATCCCCTTTTTCAAGGTCAAGGGGGTCATAGAGGCCTGTCAGGATGTCGGCATGCATGTATTTCCATGGATACTGGATTTCTATGAGGAGATCGATGCCTTTGAAGACGGAAAAACCCACAGCATTTCGGAATATGAAGCCAAGTATGGTCGTGGATACCTGATAGGCCTCCCTGCCAGGTACTGGATCCATTTTGGTGGGAGGGCCCTTCAGACCTTTGCCCCTGCCTTGGGAGCAACTCCCTGTGAGAAGATTCTGTCCTCAAGCAGTCAAGGATGTGACGAACTGCTGGGGGTATCTCACTTCCATTTTGATCTCTTTGGGAATTATATCCCCGGGCTCTGCTCAGGCTTGGCTATTCAAAGGGATGATCTGGGCGGGGTGGTATCAGAGGATGAATATCCCTTGTTGCACACTCTGTACCACAAAGGCATAGGAGGGTTGTTTGAGTTCGTTTCGCAGGAATATGCTTTTGCCCCTGCCCCCCAATATATCTCCAAGTGTCATCTCTGCCATGATTTGAGAAGACACGTAGTTGAGAAAAGCGGGAAGATCTTCAAAGAGCTGCAGCCGAAAGGTTTTTATGGATAGTGACGCTTCCCTATCTCAATTAGATGAGTCAAACCCATCTATCATCATGTCCAATAAATAATCACCGCACTTTGGACCATAACCAATCATTTTCCTATCAGTAATAAAACCCCGTGCATTAAAAACGGAAATAGGGGAGTAGCACTGTATCCGAACTCCGGGTTTAAATACTTTTGTCAATTTTTTGTTGCTGGCCTTTATGATGAAGCTGAGATTATTCCCCGATTGATATGCCACCTGTAAATCTATTTTTTTATCTTTAAAAAGGCCTTTTCCAAATTTGATTCTTACCGTGGAAATTTCAAAAATATCCTCAACCATTCTCTGTTGTTCATCATTCTGAGGAGATATATGCATCATTTGAAGGATATCGGCTTCTATCTTTTCGCTGTTCAAGAGATCCTCCAGAAAATCATGCAAGTGCTTTATTTCTTCGCTTGAAAACAAATTTTGTGAAAACCAGCGGTTGAATTGATGAACCGCTTTTTCTGGAGAAGCAAGAAAGAGATGGCACCTGAGCATGTTTTTGGCCACCGTCATGGGCAGGATTCCTCGATTAAGTAAATTTTGAAACTCTACTAGGGCCCTTTCGTATTGGCCGAATTTGACCAGGGCCACAGCGCCATCAACGGCAGCGATATCTTTATTTGAAGAAGATGAAAATAAATCGGAAATGAGATCCTGGATTTCGGCGGACAAACCGGGCGTTTCGTTTTCTTGTTCAATTTCATTCAGAATACTATCGACCGCGCTTGTTTTGGCAAGAACCGTGGCAGCGAGCTTTTTGTTCTGTAACAAATTCTCATGCTTTCCCATAATTTCTTGGATGTTCAGGTATTTTTCTTTTGCATGCTCAAAAAGACCTTGGTCCTGATACACGTCCCCCTCTTTGAGCAACGCCATCACATGTTCCTGCGGTAACATAACAACACCCCCCAAACTGTGAAGAAAGCCATCCAAAGGTATCGGTAATCTCTCGGTAACCATATATGAAGCAACAATCATTCCAGACCCGCAAAAATGGAACAAAAGATAGTATTTGCTATTACTTGCAGTTTTTTGGGAAGTTGCACAGAAGAAGAAAAATTATGTAAAAAGATACAGTGAAGGATACAGTTTTATTCAGGTGAAACTCCAAAGGGGTTGCTGCGGTGAAGCGTCATCGTTGTGCTGTTGAGGCCGAAGACGCACAGAGGGTGAACCCTTTAGTTGCCCTTCGGGAAAGCCGAGGATACCCCATCTCCTTGCCTGTCACGCCGTAGCTTTAGCGAAGGCGGACCAAGGGCTCGCGGTAAAGTTCTACAGCTTCACCCTTGGCGCCTTAGATCTCCCCGATGAGCGGGATCTGTCGAGGGGCATCCTCGGCTTTTGCAACGTTAGGGTGACGAAAAAATCAGGCCCTGGCGTAGACGCCCCGGCGAACACTCTTTACCTTGCCCTGCTTTTTTGCCCGGTTGATGGCATCCCAGATTTTCTTTTCGCTGAAACCGGTTCTTTCGCGAATCTGCTCGGTGGTGACACCCTTCTTGCTGCGCCCGATTGCCGCCACAACCTGTTCAACCGCAGTATTTTTATTGGGTTTTCTCTTTGCCGTTGTTTTTCGAGGGCCTGCTTTTCTTGGGGGCTTTGGTTCTGCTTTCGTTCTTTTTGCAGACAGCCCCTTCTCCAGACCATCAAGCAGTTTTTCCATTTTTTCCACTTCTCTTGTAAGAATCTTCAGCCCTTTCACAATAGATTTTACAACCACCTTTGCTGTTGTCATTTTTGACCTCCTTTTGGTTATGACCCTTCCTGCTTGTTATATTCAGGTCTCCTTTTTTCCGTAAAGGCCTGAATGCCTTCACGCCCGTTGGGATGGTCCGCACACCACGAAAGTAAGTTTCTTTCCTTTTCCAATTGTGCCTCAAGGGGCGTGTGGAAAGAATCGGCAAGAAGTTGTTTGCATGCGGCGAAGGAGGAGAGTGGTCCCTGTTTGATTTGCTCGACCAGCTTGCGGGCCTCTTCCAGTGATTGTCCCTCTTCTGTCACCTTTGTAACAAGACCCCATTCAAGGGCTTTTTCCGCGGAAATGGGTTGGTCAAAGACGGCTATTTCCATGGCACGGGCAAGACCGACCAGACGAGGAAGGGAATAGGTTCCACCGCCATCCAGGCTCAACCCGTTGGAGGTGTATGCCTGTTTGAGAATCGCTGATGATTCCATCACCCGAAAATCACAGGCAAGGGCCATGGAAAAACCGCCCCCGGCGGCCAGGCCATTGATTGCAGCAACCACAGGTTTCGGCATACGACGAATTTCGACGATGGCCTGATGGTATACGGCCGCCAACGCGTGAAACGCCTCTCCATAGGGCCTATCATAGGAAAGGAGCCATTTGAGATCTCCTCCGGCGCAAAATGCTTTTCCCGCGCCTGTAATGACAACTCCCATGACAGAGGGGTTTTGTGAAAGGTCCAGAAGGGTGTTTGCAAGGGCCTGGACCATCTCCCGACCAAAGGCATTAAAGGATTGGGGACGGTTCAGGGTGATACAGGCGGTTCCATCGGATATCTCCAAATGAATAGGGGTATCCATTTCTTACTCCTTTCCTAAAACATGAATACGCGAGAAACGGAAACGGAATTATTCCGGCGATTTTTTTTCCTGTTTCTGCAGATCCAGTTGATAGAGTGTTGCGCCGACCGGAGCAAAGGAGAGGAAAAGAATATTCAGGCCTGGGACCAGGAAAGGCAATCCGAAACCCAGATGAAAGGGAATGGACTTGAGCAGCATACGGAATCTCTTTCCAAAGGGAACCATGCGTCTGGTCGGGATCAGGTCCGTATTATCCCATGCAAGGAAAATGACCGTGATGCAGGGAGAAAGAATTGTCACGATTGGTCCAAAAACGACAAAGGACCATCCAATAACCATCACGATTAATACGATAATAATGGGAAGAATCGTTCGGGGAATTTCCTGTTTGATAAGATAGAGAAACAGCTTCCAGATGGAAATCCCTCCCGCCTCTTTGACCTCACCGGTTATTTTTTGTTCAGTGATTTTAGACATGAGATCCATGATCAGGACACTGAAAAATAACTGGGAAATCAGGTATGAGAAGAGAACGGAAAAAATAAAAAGAAACGTAGATATGATCCAGGAAAGGAGATACCACAACCATGTAAGCCATGGGCTTTGGGGCTTCGCCCAAATCAGATCCATAATGGTCCCATGGTATGTGAGGATAAGTCCCACGAGAAGGCCTGTTATAATCAGGACAATGAGAAAGCGAATCAAACCCCAGAAGAGAAGCTTCCCTGTCTTGATACCTAACCAGAAACCGCGAAGGTTGAAAAGGATGCCGTTGGCAAACCCCATGATCTTTCCTTTTTTCTTCTCATTTCGGGTAGCTACATCTGTGCTACCACCGAATAGGGAACACTTTACCCCTTTGTATCATTTCTGGCAAGCCGCACTTTGAACGATTGCACCGATTGCTTTCACCATACAGGAAAACGGTTTTCTCCCTTGAATGGTCCATGTATTTCTGGCAGAATAGCCGCCCGTATCATTTTCCGCTGTGGAGTCGCCGGTAGTAAATGCCGGGCGATTTCAGGAAAAAGAACACCAATCATGAAATACCTGAAGACCAGAGAGAATAAAAACAGGAAGTGGGAATATATTTTACTCGCGATGTTGTTCCTGACCTTAACCCTTTTTACATCCTGCGGTAAAAAGAATGCCCTTGAGAGGATCAAGGAATCCGACCAGATTATCATGCTGACGAGGAATAACGGCCATTGTTTTTATACATACCGTAACCAACCCATGGGGTTTGAGTATGATCTGGCAAAGGCATTCAGCAAATATCTGGGGGTGGACCTCCATGTCGTTACAACCCACTGGGAAGAACTCCTGCCATCCATTGAGGGCGGGGAAGGGGACTTTGTTGCCGCAAGTCTGACCATTATGCCATCCCGGGCTGAACGGGTCGATTTTTCCGATCCCTATCTGGCTATCCAGCAGAAGGTCGTCTTGAATCAGCGAAATCGCGGCATAAAGACGTTGGAAGACCTGGGGGGAAAGACGGTTCATGTGCGAAAAGGGACATCCTATGAAGAACGGTTGAAAGAACTTCAGGCCGAGGGGATAAAGATCAAAATCAAGACCTATGATGACACCCCGACCGAAGAACTCATTGAAATGGTAGCTGAGAAAGAGATTGAAGTGACCATTGCTGATTCTAATATTGCACTCCTGAATCGTCGCTACCACCCGGAAGTGAAGATTGGCTTCGCCATTGAAGAGCCCCAATCCCTTGGTTGGGTG
>JAFDIX010000367.1 GCA_019307805.1 Deltaproteobacteria bacterium
ATCCAGACATGCATTCGTTGTCGCATGTGCGTCAAGATGTGCCCTACCTATGAGGGATGGTTTACCCAGAGTGCCGCCGGCAGGCTTGCAGCGATTAATCTCCGGTTGAGATATAATTTGGGGGATGATGAGGAATTGAGCCGCTTGCTTTATGATTGCGCCACCTGTCGGAGATGCCAGGAAAGGTGCAAGATGTTCTCCACCAACGCCACCCCGGCCGACATCATCCTGAAAACGAGACAATGGCTGGCAAAGAAGGAAAAAGAAAGGAGCGAGACGTGAACACATCCCTTTCACCATTGGTGCCTCCCGGGCACGTACACATCAAGGAAAATATCCTGGAGAAAGGCAATATCCCGGGGGTGGTTGGGGACAGTTCTGCCTGGGCAAAGGATTTGAATCTGCCCCGGGAAGGAGAAACCATCTTTTTTGCGGGTTGCGGGTATCAGTCCATGAAATATGCAGAAGGCTTGTTACGGGCGGCAAGGGGTCTGGAAAAGGCCGGTATCGGTATGGACAAGAGCCTTAGAATGAGCAAGCAAGGGGTCTGGAAAAGGCCGGTATCGGTATGGACAAGAGCCTTAGAATGAGCAAGGCCTTTAAAAAAATGGGGCTTGATCTACCCGGTATTACGGCCAAAGTATCGGGGGCAACAGTGAAAGACCGTTATACCAAGGTGCTGACCCTTTCTGTGAAAATCCTTCAGAAGCTCGGACTGGATATCGGGTACATGTACGAGAAGGAACCCTGTTGCGGTTCTCCCCTTTACTACGCCGGATTTGTCGATGAGTACAGCGCCCATGCAAATGAAAATTTTGAAAAATTCAAATCGGCCGGCGTCAAAAAAATTATAGGCCTCATTCCCGCCTGCACCGCCTCTTTGCGTGATATCTACCCTCGGTATGTCAAGGGATATGATTTGGAGGTAGACCATTTCGTCAAGGTTGTTTCTGAGAGAATGGGAGAACTAAAAATCAAACCCGGATTGAAAAAAAAGACGGTCGTGGCCTATCACGACCCCTGTCAATTGTCACGGTATCTGGGGCTGGTGGAGGAGCCCAGAGAAATTCTAGGCCAAATCGAGGGCCTTGAGCTGAGAGAGCCGGATTCAGAACAACGGGGCTCCTGGTCCACCTGCTGCGGTGGAGGGGGTCTGGAGGCAAGCAATCCCCAACTGGCAAAAAGACTGGGAAAAAGAAGAATGGAGGAGCTCCTGGAAACAGAGGCCTCTGTCATTTTGAGCCACTGCCCCGCATGTGTCATGCAGCTCAGGGGGGCTGCGAAAGGCCTGAGGGCGAAGGTGAAGGTGATGGATTTCGTAGATCTCCTGTGGGAATCACTGGATGGCTCCTAGGCCTTCTCTTTTATTGGTTTTTCTTAACTGCTCAGGTTCAAAGTTCCATGGTTCACGGTTCAGAGATTGATGGAAAGAAAGAAACTGAACATCCAACATCCAACTCTCAACTTCCAACGTCGAACGAAGGGCAAAAAGCAAAATCGTTGGAAGTTCGATGTTGGACGTTCATCTTTTAACTCCTTGAACCGTGAACCCCTGACCCAGACCTGGCATAGCAAAATGCGGTGTAGGAAAGCCACGTGATCATAAGCGGTGAAAGCAGTTTCATATTCGCATTCCATCGCGTCAAGGCAGGCGCTGAACCGTGAACCTAACAACCTGTGTAGTTAAGGATATCTCCTATTGTCGAACACAAAAATAGTCATTGTCGGAAATGGTATTGCAGGGTTTAGTGCGGCGAGCGCTGCACGGAGAATGGATGCCCGGTGCGAGCTTACAATGGTTTCTGCCGAGTCGGCGCCCCTTTATTCAGCCTGCGTTTTACCTGAGTATATTTCCGGAAAAATTCCAAGAGACAAAACATTTGTAAAGACCCTAAAGGATTATGAGCACCTCAATATCAAGACCCATTTCGGACGTGAAGTGAAGGAAATTGAAACTTCCGCGAGAAAAGTTTTTCTGGAGAACGGCAGCCGGCTTTCTTTTGATAAATTGGTTTTGGCCACAGGGAGTGAGAGTATCTCATTCGGCGAACAGAGGGAGGGCGTCTTTAGGATAAAAACCCTGGCCGATGCCGACGCGCTTTTAGAGCATACCGGGACCAAGGCTGTTATAGTAGGATCGGGTGCCATCGGCATCGAAGTGGCTGTCGCCCTCTGTTTCAGGGGTTATGACGTGACCATTGTCGAGATGCTGGATCATGTGCTACCCCTGGGGCTGGATAAAAAGGGTGCCGAGAGAGTGAAAACCCTCCTTGAAGAAAACGGCATCCAGGTCAGGGTGGGCGAGCGTGCAACCGGGATTCAGGGAGGGGCTTGTGTCGAGGGACTGGCAACAGAGAAAGAGGAGTTGGAGTGTGATACCCTCGTGTGGGCGGTTGGAATGCGTCCCCGTGTTGACCTTATCAAGAATGCAGGCGTCACCCTGGGTGAAATGGGAGGGATCCCGGTAGACAAAAATATGGAAACCAGCATTCCGGGCATCTATGCCTGCGGGGACTGCGTGGAATCCCTGGACATGCTTACCGGTTTACCTGGTTTGAGTCTTTTCTGGCACAATGCCAACCGCCAGGGTGCAGTGGCTGGATACAACTGCGTCGGAGTACGAAGAGAGTATTCGGGATCTCAGAATCTGTTGAATGTTGATATTTTTGGCAACGGATGGGCCGACTACCCAACCCTCCATTATTGAAAAAGAAAAGGAGAACGGCTATTCCCGTCTGGTCCTTCTGGGGGACAGGTGTATCGGGGCCCAGTTTATCAATCCAGAGAAGGACATCGGCCTGATCCGGAGCATCATTACCAAGGGGAAGAGCATTGAATGGCTGCAGAGGGCTTGTGCAGATGATGCTGTGATGGAGCGCCGGACGTGGCTGTACAGGGTTCGACCCTTTTTGAGCTCATAGCAAATATCTCTCACAGAGATCTCAAAGGGCACAGAGAAAATTTTACACAAATCCACCTGAGGCGGATAAATCTTACGATCTTAGCCTATGTAGACAGCTGGGAGGTGAGTGATGAAAAAGGCATTGGTTTTGAGACCGGAGAGGTGCACAGGGTGTCATTCTTGTGAAATGATCTGTTCGCTCACCCATGAAGGAGAGTGCAATTTGAACCTTTCGCGGATAGGCATCATGAAGACGAGGGGCGGCGGGACGAGCGAAAACATCCCTGTTGTCTGTCAGCAGTGTGATGATCCCATGTGTGCGGATGTCTGCGTGATGGGCGCTATCGCCCGTGATCCCGATACTGGCGTTCTTGTTATCAACGAAGACTTGTGCGTGGGCTGTAAAACCTGTGTCATCGCGTGCCCCCTGGGGGGCGTACTGTATCATTTTATCAAGGGATGCGCCATGAAGTGCGACCTCTGCGGAGGGGACCCCGAGTGTGTCAAGTCCTGCCTTTATGGCGCACTGGAATATCTGCACATGGATACATGGGGTATAGAGCAACGTCTGAGGGGCGCTGAAAATCTATTGAAAATTTTACACATGGAAAATGCGTAGGCACTGGGAACCATCCCATTTTCTTGCTACGAGGAGAAAGACCATGAGAGTCGGAGGCTATGCAGGGCAGGTATTATTCATCGACCTGACCAAAGAAGAGGTCAGGAAAGAACCCCTGGATCTGGAACTGGCAAAAAAATTTCTGGGTGGTTTCGGGTTGAATTGTAAATATGCATGGGAACTGCTGGATCCTGCGGTGGACCCCTATGCCCCTGAGAATATCATTTTCATGGGTATGGGACCGATGCTCGGCACCGCTGCTCCTGCTGCAAACAAGAATTCCGTGATGAGCAAATGGCCGTCTACCGGGACTATCTCCCCTGGGACAGCAGGCGGGGATTTCGGTATTCACGTGAAGCTTTCGGGGTATGACCAGGTCATTATCCGGGGAAAGGCCAAAAAACCCGTCTACATTACGATCCATGGCGACGATGTGGAGATCCGCGATGCCGGGGAACTATGGGGAAAGGATACCTACGAGACTACAGACCTCCTCTGGGAGAAGCACGGCCGAAACTATTCCGTGGTTGCCATGGGGACAGCGGGAGAGCGTCTTGTGAATACCACCGTGTGTTTGATAGACAAGGTGACGACATGGGGAAAGGGCGGATTGCCCGCCATCATGGGCTCTAAGAACCTCAAGGCATTCATGGCCTACGGGGCCAAGGGCGTTCCTGTCATGGACCCGGTCAGGTTGACAAAACGAACACGTATGATTCTGGAACGTTTTAAGGCCCATTCGGACTATCAAAAACTTGTCGACCTGGGGACCATGGACGGCTTTGCGGGATGGGCGGATATTCATGGGATGTCTATGAACAACTGGTCGAATCGGTTTCCCACGGAAGAGGCCTACCGCATCTATAGCCCCGAGTACTATATGGAGAATATCAAGGCCGGAAGGATAGCCGATCCAACATGCCCCATTGGATGTAAGGATCATGTCAGAAACAGGCAGGGTGAGTTCGTGGGAACCGATGCCTATGTATCTTCATTCTACGGACGCGTGGTGCATATGGCATCACGCTGTCAGGTGGGTAGTTATGAAAGGGCGGTCAAGGCCCAGCACTACTATCAACTAACGGGACTGTGCATCCACTCCTACACGGCACTTATTGATTGGGCCGTGGATCTCTATGAAAGGGGCATCCTCACCAAAGAGGATACCGGAGGGGAAGAACTACGCCATGATTTTGAAACCGCCATGTACTTATCGGAACAGGCCGCCAACAACGTCGGCCTGGGGGGAACCTTGTCCCAGGGATATAATAAGGCCATGGCAGATATCGGCCGTGGATGTGAAAAATATGCGGTTCATGTAAAGGGGATGGAACCTCTCTATGATCCAAGGATAAACAGAATGAGCGGCCCTGAATTCAGCCAGGTGGTGAACCCGAGAGGGGCCCACGCACCCCAGGGGGCCATTACTCTGTATATGTCCAAGGATGAACCCCCGGAGAAATTCAGGGCATGGTTGGAGGACCGGGGGGTATCGGAGGAGGCTCTGGAGAGGATATTTCCCCGCCCGGGATACTTCAATATTGGGAGAATGACCCCCTATGGGGAGGATTGGGTCGGATTTATGAATTCGGTGGGCATGGGGTGCCTCAGGGGGCGTGTGGACAGTTTCTTCCAAGGCCAGGACTGGACAGAGGCATACGCTGCCGTGACCGGTGTTGAGACATCCCTCGAAGACTTCAGAAAGGCTGCCAGGCGCAACTGGAACCTCCTCAGGGCCCTGAATGTCAGGGCCGGGTTTTCCAGAAAAGATGATGTCTTTCCTGAACGCTGGTTTGAACCCCTGGAGACCATTGACAGGGGGACCATGACCCTGTGTGATTATTTTGGGAACCCCCTGGACAGGGAAGACTGTGAGCAACTCCTGGAAGACTATTATGATGAAAGGGGTTGGGATTCGAAAACCGGAATACCAACAACGGAGACCCTTTTGGAATCAGACTTAAAAGATGTGGCTGAAGATCTTAAGAAGAGAGGGTATATTAGTTAGGCGCATTTGATATCGATTACCGGCCCACATGGCCAAAGGCGCAAACCATAATAGAGCGTCAGAAAAAGCAGGAGGATAGAGGTATGGCGGAGAAGGCATACACGGAGATGTTTAAACCGATCAAGATCGGGTCCCTTGAACTCAAAAACCGATTGGCTATGGCACCGGTAACGACCAACTTCACCCAGGCCGGGTATCCCAATGAAGAATTCATTGCCTTTCTCGCTGCCCGTGCCAGAGGGGGGATAGGGCTGCATGTCACCCCGCCGGCGGTGAACCTTTTTCCCGGTAGTCCGACCCACGTACTGTTCCCCGTTCTTTCTGAGAAGGCCCACTTACCAGCCTGGAACGAAGTCGTAGAGACCATCCATGCCTTTGGCGCCAAGGCCTTTGGCCAGGTCCTGGTGGGTGGTGTGGGGAGGCAGACGGCCCCGGGGGCAGTTTCCAAAGCGCCTTCCGCAGTGCCGGTCATCCGCGTACCGCCCGAAAATGTACCGAAAAAAGCCAAGGCATACGAAAAACGCAAGGGCCTGCCTTCCCTCTGGGAACGCTACAAGGACCTCCCTCCCCCGATAGTATTGACTATCGAGGAGATCCAATGGATCGAGGATGCTTACGCCCATACATCACAACTCATGAAGGAATGTGGATTTGACGGCGCAGAGTTACACTTCGCCCATGGGTATCTGGGCGACAATTTCCTCTCACCCCGAACAAACCTTCGCACCGATGAGTATGGCGGCTCTCTGGAGAACCGTACGCGGGTCTTTCGAAATGCCATCAACAAAACCCGGGAGAAGGTGGGGCATAGCTTTGTGCTGGGTGTCCGGTTGACAGGAAACGAGCATGTTCTGGGTGGAACGACTCCGGAAGATGCCTGCCGTATTGCAAAGATCGGGGAGGAAGAAGGCCTGGATTATATTCATCTTACGGCCGGGTGCTGGGAATCCGTGAAGTGGTATGTCCCTGAGGAGGACAACACCATGCTTCCCGAGGCGGAGCTGATGAAAGACGCTGTGGAGATACCTGTCATAACCCCTGCCATTCACAGTCCCGCCAATGTTGAAAAGGCCATTAAAGAGGGCAAAACCGATATGGTCTCTTTTTGTCGCCCCCTCATTGCTGATCCCGAGTGGGTCAACAAAGTGGAAGCGGGTGAGGAAAAGTCAATCAGGAAGTGCATCAGGTGTATCGGATGCCTGCAAAGGACCAGACGCGCACTTGGCCTTCGATGTGAAGTGAACAGGGAGGTAGGGCAGGAACGGTAGGGCAGGAACGTTACAACCCCGCCAATTACAGAAACGCGGGGCCCTTCAAAAAGGAGTACTGCCTTCCCAAATGAGGCTTTGAGAATCAGGAATTTTTCCAAAGGAGGAACTGCCCATGGATGAAAAGATTGTCCTTTTTTCAGAAGAAGACACCATGTTTCGTTTGATGGCGACTGCCCTCAATGGGGAGCCTTCTCAAAAGGCTTCAGATGCATTGCACTATTTTTTTGGAGACGACATTCATGCGCAGTTGGAGTACCTCACGTCCTTGCCTTCAACACTTGGTTTGCCTCAAGGAATGCGTGGAATCATATGTGATGACGAAAACGAGCTTACAAAACTCATTTTAGATGCCGATTACCTTGTCTGTGAAAGAACGGAGGTCAGCCACGATTTGATGAAAGGGGGAGGGACCAGGTTAAAGTTTATCCAAAAATTCGGAGGCGACTATAAAAATGTTGATATTCAGGCAGCACAGGAATTGGGAATCCCGGTGGCCTATCAGCGTCGAGTGAGTACTATATCCGTAAGAGAACATGTACTGTCACTGATTTTTTCCTTGTCCCGAAATCTTTTGTATGCGCATCGGGCGGCAATAGACCGCAAAAACGCAAATGATGGATTGCGTTCAGAAGGCCCGCCAAGGATAAAATTCAACTGGGGAAAAGTCCCCAATATTCAGCTTGTAGAGGGGAAGAAACTAGGGTTGGTTGGGTTTGGTGAGAATGGGATTGAGGTAGCCATGGCCGCTCACGCCGTTGGCATGGAAATTCTGTACTACCAACGGCATAGGGCATCGCAAGAAAGAGAAAAGCTTGTTGACGCAAAATATGTTCCATCCCTGGAGGAATTGGTCCAAACGGCTGATTTCACTTCCATCCACGTTCCCTACGGTCCACCCACAGAAAAAATGTTTAACGCGAAAATACTGTCTCAAATGAAGCCTACCGCTTACCTTATCAGTACATCACGGGGCGGAATAATCGATGAAAAAGCCTTGTATGACGTACTCAGACAAAAAAAGATTGCAGGTGCCGCCCTTGATGTATATCGCTGGGAACCCGTCCCATCCGACTGCCCGCTTTTAGATTTGGATAATGTTCTCTGGGCGACTCATAATGCTGGAGGCGCAGGGGAGTTTTTGCTTCAAGAGGTTCACGACGTTTTGGCTAACATTGCACGCGTGATACGGAAAGAGGAACCTGAATACCTGGTTGGAACGGCCTAAAAGCGTGATTTGCCTTAAGGGTCATTCCGTGGGAATCATTCACAATATTTCTGAAGGAGGGGTAAAATGAAAAAGGAAGAGAATGGTGGCAGATTCACATTGGGAATGTCGCGTAGAGAATTCATTAAGAATTCCGGACTTATGCTTGGGGCAGCATCTCTCTCCGGCATACCGAACAAATTACTGGCACAGAATGTCAACAAGTGGAAGTATTACTACTTCACACCACCTCTTCACCATGACACGGTCACCATGAGGGAATATGCGAAAGAAGTGCAGCAACTTACCAACAATGATTTGCAGATTACCATTTATCCCGGTGGGGAACTTCCCTATAGACCCCCTGAGGCGATCAATATCGTCCGGGATCATTTTGTGGACGGGGCAGGGTGCGTGGGCGACTTTGTAGCAGGGACCGTTCCGATTCTCAATCTTACAAATTTGCCAATGCTGATCACCGATGAGGACGAAATGTCGCAAGCGATGAAAATTTTTATGCCTTACGTAAACAAAGAATTTGAAAAGAGAGGAGTAAGGCTTCTTTTTTGGCATTTCAATTCACAAAAATGCATCTTCGGTCGTGGCAAGCCCGTAAGCA
>JAFDIX010000368.1 GCA_019307805.1 Deltaproteobacteria bacterium
GCAAATCCTTCAGATAATTCCCTGTAGGTTTTGTAATCCAGTGGTACGGCCCTGACCAGGACAGAAATCGCTTTTCGTCCGTTTTGGGGACCATTCAGGAAATCTTTAATGGGACCCGGGTCAGAGGTGTCCAGGGCCCGTTCAAGGGCCTGTTTCATGGGAAGAAGAAATTGCAGACGTCTTTTGTCCAGCATATCCCCAAGGGCCCGCACCGCAGTGGCCCTGACCCGCCATGAGGGATCTTCCCGGGCCCCCGTGCAGGCGGCGAGGGCCCGTGAATCCTTCAATCGCCCCAGAAAATAAAGGGCCCTTGTGCGGATAAGAGGATCAACGTCTTCTGTTTTTTTGATCAGGGCGGGCAGGGCATGATAGGCATGCACGGCAAAGAATCGGTTTAAAAAGATGAGTGCCATGGTGCTCGGGGTATCGAGGAGGTTCACCAGGGCGGGCACTGTCTTGCGGGGGTCCATAGCGAGGAGTTTTTCCTTGGCTGTCCGGGGGATATCTTTTTCAAAACCCCAGTGGGACGCCACAGTCAATATGCCCTCAATGTCTGCTGGGTAGGGCATGGATTCCGCTTTTTCCAAAAGGGCTGTGAGTTGTTTCTGTTCGGCGATTCGTCTCTCAACCTTTTCATCTTCAAGAGGAGGTTTTTCTTCAGGGCGAAGAATGTTGAGGCCGCTCACACCGTGGGCATTTTCATCAATACCCACTGCCCATCGATTTTCTATCCACAGGCTATTATCTCCCCCCTTGAGGGAATACCTGTCCTTTCCGCCGGCGTCCACGAAAAGACCGATCCCCCCGGCCCTTCTGCCGGGATGATACTTGCCGACGGCCATACCGGAGGCGGTCTCATAGCCATCATTCCCGGTATTGTCCACAAAGAGACCGATACCGTTGGCATTTGAGGCGCCCAGAGACAGCCACTGTGAAACATAGGTATCGTCCCCCGCCTCATTCACAAAGAGCCCGACACCGTAATCATGCCCGCAGCCCTGGGATACACCCCATGAGGAGGTGTGATCGTTTCCCAGTGCGTCCATGAAGAGTCCAAAGGAGAAATGAATTCCAGCGCCCTGGGCATATCTCCGGGCCACATAGGTATCCTTTCCCCGTTCATCGTACAGGATCCCGACCCCCATCCAGTAGGAAGCGCCCTGGCCAAAATACTGGCACTGGTAGTGGTCGTTGCCCCCTTGATCCGCCAGAAGGGCAAGTCCACCGGCAGCGAGATTCCTCCTTCCTATGGCAAAACCCTGGGAAAGACTCTGGTTCATGTCCGCTTCCCTGGGGTCCGGTGTGTCAACTCCGGAGAGGTATCGATCATTTCCTTTACGATCGCACAGGCTCGAGACGCCCAATACCTGGGAGTGTGCCTGGCCGTTACGCCGGCATTGGTAGAGATCATCCCCTGCCAGTTCCAGCAGCCCCCCCCATCCCCAGGATGCTGCAGCCTGAACAAAGGAACCTCCCAGAAAGACGTCCTTTCCCGCGCCATCCACAAGCAAACCCAGCCCGAAGTGACCGGCCCCCTGGGAACAATTCATTGCCCGGTAGAGATCATTTCCCTCAAGGTCAAAGAGAATGCCCACGCCCCAAAGGCCGGCGCCCTGGGTGAGATTTTCCCCCAGGTAGCTGTCGTCGCCTGCCAGGTCAAGGGCAAGGGCGCATTTCCCATGGGTGCCTGAGGCGACCTTGCCCCTGTAAAGGTCGTTTCCTCCCAACTCAATAATGAGTGCCGCGCCATTCTCATGCCGGTCATCTCCCATGCCGCCGATTTCTACCCGACCTACAGGGGACATAAAATGAAAAGAACGAATATCCTTCTGCCAATCATCCCCTGATTCCAGAATCTTCCTGGCCTCAACAAGGGACCGACTGAGGATGAGGCCTGCCTCCAGCATAGCCTTTCTGTCCACCTTTCCAGCGATCTCGAGCGCCTTCCTGTACTCATCAGGTCTGTCCGGTTCAAGCGCTTCCTGATCCGGTTTTTCCCCGGAGCAGGAAGAGGGAGAGAGATATTTCTCAAGAAGCGCCAGATCTTCCGGAGAAATCCCGGCCTTGATTTGGCCCAGCCTTTTGTTGGCGGTGCCCATGGCCCCTAAAAGTATGTGTATGGCCCTGGCCATGGGTTCGGGTAACCCGGAGGGTAGCGTGAGAGAGGTGTCTTTCTCCAAGGCCGGGGTGTGGAGGGAGTAGACATCCCCCAGTGTTGCCAATTCCTCGAGCCAGAGATCCGGCCTTTCCATGGCCCTGAACAGTTTCATGGCGCTCAGTTGGGCCTCTATGGGGGCCTTTAAAGGACGTTTCATCCAACGGTCAAAAGCGCTGAGGGCGTAGGGGTTATCAATCAGATCAGGGCGCAGGGAGAGGTCCGTTTGTTTCATAGCGATGGCGCTGAGGGCGCGGTCTATGGGGTGCTCGCCTTCTTCCGCCCGGGGTAATGGGATTTGCCAGGCAAAGCAGAAAAAACTGTGCAACAGAACAAAAAGAACCAGGATAGGGATTAAAATGCAGAGGTGGAATCTCATGGCAGTCTCTTTATACCTTGTACCGTTTGCCTTTACTCATTACCATCCCTGGTGCAAAGTTCCAACGCAATTATTCTTTGACATTGCCAGGTATTCGTATTATCAATTTCCTTCATTTCCTCACTGAATGACATTCATTATGGAGGGCTAGATGTTCGACTTAATTATTGTCATCGGATATTTTTCGGTCATGCTGTATATGGGCTGGAGAAGCAGACACCAATCCGCTGACAGCTATTGGATCGGGGAGCGGAAATATGGAACAGGACGGATATCCTCCTCCCTGGTGGCTACAATTTTCGGTGCCTCCTCCACCATGGGGATCATCGGGCTCGGCTATTCCCGTGGGCTCACCGGTGCCTGGTGGTCTTTGATCGGAGGCATTGCCCTCATTCCCTTTGCCATTTTCCTCGCGTCCCGGGTGCGGCGACTCAAGGTATATACCCTGCCGGATATCCTTAAAAAGGCTTACGGGGATCGGGTGGCGGTTCCGGCCGGGATCATGATTTCAGTGGCCTGGTGCGGGGTGGTTGCGGCCCAGCTCATCGCAGGCGGCAGACTGCTGGCAGGGTTTCTCTCCCTGGATTTTCAGATTGCACTGATGGTCGTGGCGATCGTGTTCACCCTCTATACCTTCTGGGGTGGACAGATATCTGTGATTAAAACCGATATGTGGCAGTTCCTCCTTTTCATGGGGGGACTGTGTGTTTCCCTGGCATTTCTTTTGAAAGCCTTCAGTGCCCAGCCTCAGCTATGGCATCAGATTCCGCCAGGACATTTGGGGTTTCCTGTTTCCTCGGGATTTGGCTGGTATGAAGTACTTGTTTTCTACCCCCTCATCATCGGGCTTCCATATCTGGTGGGCCCGGACATATACTCACGCACCCTGTGCGCAAAGGATGACAAGGTTGCAGGCAGCGCTGCCTTGAGAGCCGCAATGATCATCATTCCCATCTCTTTTCTACTGGCCCTTTTTGGTATCCTGGCCAGGGCCAAGTTCCCAGGGATTCCGCCGGAAACGGCCTTGCCCGAGGTCCTGAACCAGATCATCCCCATGGGGCTCAGGGGCTTGATTCTGGCAGGGTTTTTGGGAGCCATCATGTCCTCGGCCGATACGTGTCTCCTTTCCGCCTCCACCATCTTGACACTCAACGTGTTTCGTCCATTTCACGGCGCAACCGGGGAGGCCCATCTCAGGATTACCAGGGTCGCGGTTCTGGTCCTGGGATTCGTCGCATGGCTGATAGCAAGCCAGCAGCAGGGTATTATTTCATCCCTGCTTTTGGGATATACGGTCTTTGTGGGAGGCGTGGTTTTCCCCACGCTGGCGGCCTTTTTCAAGGGAAGACTCAGGATTACATCCTGGGGTGCATTGGGGGCGGTGGTTGCCGGGGGCGGTGCGGCCATCCTTGGCAAAATCAAGGGAGGAGCGCTCATGAAAGCCATAGTGACCCAAAGGGGGCAGGAGTTTCTGGAGGCTGTCCTGGGTCCCCATTATCTCAGCATCCTTCCCATTATTCTCTGCATCCTGGTCATGTTCGGGGTAAGCCATATCACGCGCTTTGCCCTTCAGGTTGACCTGTCCGATAGGGTCCCAATCCGCCCTCCTACAGAATAATGGGAACACCCTGCAGCACATCTACAGTAATAAAATCCCCCTCGGTCCCCACATTCGACGAACTCATGTCGAGCCGCTTTAGAAAAGGGGGATGACCAAAGGTGCCCAGGGCTATTTT
>JAFDIX010000369.1 GCA_019307805.1 Deltaproteobacteria bacterium
TGCAGGTGTTTTGATCTGTGTGATGTGGGGGGTCATTCTTTTTGGAGGACAAAAGGCCCCTGCCGCGACCATGGATTTTGCAAATAACCAGAGGGTTTTTCTGTTCATGGTGGACGGGGCTGTTAAACGCTATGCCCATTATGAAGGGAAAAAATACCCTGCAGAATTAGCCGACCTCATTCCCAAATACCTGCAACTTGATGACAAGAATAAAAAACTTTTGGGGAGGCTCTCCTACGGGAGGGACCGCAATGCGGGCTATCGCCTTTCCTTTCCCAACCCCAAGGCCGGGGAAATGAATATTACTATAACAGCCAAAGGAATCAAGTACAAAGACTCATAGGGCGAAGGGCGAGGAACTCATGATAAATAAAAAAGACGGCTTCACATTGGTTGAGCTGATGGTCGTGATTGCCATACTGGGGATCATGAGTGCCACGGCCATACCGCTCTTTCGGACCTATCAACAGCGGGCATACGGGTCACAGGCCAGTCTCGTGATGAAGCAGCTCCTGGATGCGCAGATCCTCTTGAAGCAGCTCCTGGATGCGCAGATCCTCTGCTATCTGGACAAAAACAAGTTCTACCCGCTAGAGGGCGGTATGGTAGAAGTGTATGAGAACGACTCCCAAAATAGTGAGGCGATCCTTAACCTGGCAGGCGCCCTTAATGTGACAATCCCGGTTGGCAATCATCTCAGTTACAATATTTACACAGATAATAGCCAACAGGGTGCCGAGGAGTGTACAATAATCATTTCAGCCTTATTCCCTCTGTATAAGAAGGGCGAGAAAAAATTGATCGGGAAAGTTAGAAGTGATGGCAATGTATACACCTTTGCAGGGGGTTGAGAAAACCCATCAGGGCGACCGGCTGGAAAAGCATCAGCCTGAATCAGGGGCTTTACCCAAGAGATCATAACAAAGTAAGTAGACCGGATCGGGACCTCCTCCTACCTTCTGCCCCACGACGCGTTAATTCATAATGATTAATCTCGATACCCTATTCGAAAATCTTTTATCCAGCGGTTTTAAACTGACTGATCCGGAGACCATCCGAAAAGTCAAGGTCCTCAATATATTCCAGCTTGTCTTCATCATGATGGCCCCGATTGTCGGGCTTTTCTATTTTTATGTTGGTGCGATTTTTCTTTTCTATGTGGTCATTATCGCCGGTCTTTTGATGGGCACATCCATTGTTCTCCTGAGGAAAACAAAGAGTCTTGTCTATGGTGGAAATTATGCCATTCTCATTCTCTGGGGGACTTTTTTGGTCATAGCATGGAACACGGGCGCCATAACCTATGAAGGGGTGATCCGGCCCATATGGATCATGAATGGCAGCTTGATCCTTTTTGCCATTTTTCTTAACGGTTACCAATGGGGAACCATATGGACGACCGTGGTTTTTGTTGAAACGGGTCTTATTATCTACCTGTTTCGAAACGGCTATCTGTTTCCCAATCTGATTCCCCCCGACATTTCCCCTGTCTACTCCCTTGGCACATACCTTGTCGCACTGCTCGCCATCCTTTTATTTGCCTTTCTGTTTGAAAAGGAAAGAAGCGAGGCACTGATGCGGGAGCACGGGAAATCCCAGGCCCTTCGTGAATCCAAGAAATACATAGACGATATTCTGGACAGGTCCCCCATACCCACCTTCATCCTGGACAGGCACCACAGGGTCATCCAGTGGAACCTGGCCTGCCGGGAGATGACCGGCCTCAAATCGGAGGAGGTCCTGGGAAGGGACGTGTGGGAGGGTTTTTACATCGAGGGACAGGAAAGTATGGCCGATATCATCCTGGAGGACAAGGAGGCGTTTCTATCCAAGTATGAGAAATCTATTGTATCCAAAACAGATACCGACTGGTTACAGCTGGAGGTGCTTCTCCCAAATATGGACGAAGGAAGAGGGAAACGGGTACTCATCAGTGCCGCTCCCATCATGGACAACGACGGGACCGTCAGAGGGGCCATACAGACCACCCAGGAGGTCAAGAGTATAGGGGCCACGGGTAATGGCGCATTCGCACAGGCGGATGGATCCATTGGACCCGTTTTCAAGATTGATTCCCAGGGAAGGATCAGCTTTTGGAATCAATCATGTGAGGAAACATTTGGATACCCTTCATCACAAATGATTGGCCGGAATGCCCTTGGTGTTGTTGCAAAATCCTACAAACGCCTGTTGAAAGATACCATTGTCAGAACCCTGAATGGGGAATCTTTGGAGGGCCGGGCCTTAAAGTTTTACGACAGCGACAAAAAGGCCACCTATGTTTTGGTGAGGGCATTTCCAGCACAGTCAGCCGCGGGCACCAATAAGGAATGCGTATTCCTGGCCACGGACGTCACAGATCTCAGGCTGCGGATCAAGAAGCTTCAGCTTTTTGCATCGGAAAGCAAAGAGAATCTCAAGAACCTTGCAGAGGAATATGATCTGTTAAAGAAAAACATTGCTACCTTTATTCGAAAAAAAGAAGAATAATAAATTACAGGACTTCATAGACCTTTATTTCCTTGCTCTTGCCCTTGACCCGCTTGGGCCCCACATCCCTGATCTTGAACTTGTCTCTGACAAGAAGGTATGTTTCTTCTCCAATCAGTATCTGGCTGGGTGCTGCAATGGATTCAAGCCTTGAAGCAATATTGACCGGATCCCCGATGATCGTATAATCCATACGCATGGGCGATCCAATATTTCCGGCAACGACCCTGCCCGTATTGATTCCTACCCGAAAAGTAAATTTTCTCTCTCTTTCCTCTTGCCCCATCATGGCCGAGAGTTCATCTCTCATCTCGAGGGCCGCTTTGATGGCCCGTTCAGAATCGTCCTCTTTTTCCATGGGAGCCCCAAATACCGCCATGAGCCCATCCCCAATGTACTTGTCCAGAGTCCCATCATACTTGAAGATGATGTCGGTCATTTTTGAGAAGTACTCATTGAGGACCATGTTTATTTCCCTGGGCGGCATTTGTTCGGAAAGGCGGGTAAAACCGTTTATGTCCGTGAAGAGAATTGTGGCAGTGAGATCCTTCGGCTCCATGATATTGTCCTTGGCTTCCTGGCTCCCCCGCAGGATCATATCTATCACCTGGGGAGAGTGAAATCTCTCCAACCTGCTTCTCATCTGTTCCTCTTCACGGATCTGTTCGTTGAGACTGGCCTGTTCGATAATCATGGCCATTTGGCTGCCAATGGCCTTGAGGAGCTCAAGGTCGTCCTCTGTAAACTGGTTATCCAACCTGATACTGTCCAGCTGGATCACACCGATGATATTATCTTTCTTCCAGAGCGGGACACACATGGCTGAACGGATCTGCTTAATCAATAGGCTTTGTGCATGGTCCAGACGGGAATCAGCCATTGCATTGGATGTCAGGAGCGCCACTTTGTCCCGGATCACTTTATTGATGATGGTCTGGCTCGCCTTCAATCCGCTTTTGTCCCCCGCCCCGCCCTCTTTGCTCTTAACGACAACGGGGATGAGCTCCTTATTGTCATCGCCCCTCAGGATCAGGAATCCGTAATCCGCATCAATTACCATGAAGATGAGATCCATGATTTTATCCAGGAGTTCGCTGAAATCCTGAATGGAATTGAGCTGTCTGCTAATCTCGTAGAGGACAAAGAGCACTTTGTTGGCCCTTTCCAGAGATGTGAGTTCCTCGTCAAGGGGGGAGGATGCCTGGGTAATTTCCACATGACCCGGGGCTTCGCTTTCCTTGCGGATTTTTTGGGAATCAACCGCAACCAGCAGAGACTGGGAGCCCTTATGGCCACCATCCTTGAGCGTGCTTTGAACGATTTGCCGGTCACCATTATCAAAGTCGCCATCCGTGGCAAGGACCAGTGACTCGGAAAGGGACGGTTGCAGACTATCTCTGTCATAGAAGATGAGCCTGGAGCGGCCGATGAGGATGCGGTCTTCGTTTTTCAAAAGGGTTTTTCGAATTGAGCGATCATTGACCTTTGTGCCGTTGAAGCTTCCGAGATCGTTCAGCACAAATCCTTCCTGCCCGTTGATGAGCTTAGCATGGTGCCGTGAAACCGCATCGTCCTTGAGTGTAATATGATTGTCCCTGCTGCGGCCTATGGTGATTTCGTCCTTTGAAATGGGGTAGTTAAGCGTTTTACCATCCGGATGTGTAATGCGGAGACTTACCATGTCATGATTCCTTTTTCTCTTCATGATCAAATGACAGCAGTAGGACGGTCATATCATCAAGGCCCCCGGCCAGTTTGGCCTTGAGCACCAGGGAGAGCCCCATTTTGTACAGAGATCCATCCTCGATGGAGCAGACGACTGACAAAATTTCATCATCTTCGAGGGAATTATGTACACCGTCAGAGCAGATGATAAACACATCCCCTGGCAGGATATCGGGAAGATAGAGGTCTATTTTTGGTTTTTCCGCAGCACCCAGGGCGCTCGTGAGGATATGCTTTTGAGGATGCCGCTTTGCTTCTTCGTCAGTGAGCGTCCCATTCCTCCTCTTCTCCCCTACAAGCGAGTGGTCTACAGTAATCTGCCCGATCTTGTTTTCCCTCACTCGGTAAAGCCGGCTGTCACCCACATTTACAGTAGCGAGATGATCCTGTTCAACGATTCCGCCCACAAGGGTGGTCCCCATCCCTTTCATGGAGGTGTCTTCCCTGGCCATCTCGCGAATACGCCTGTTGGCGAGGAGAACACCGGCCAAAAGCCTTGGCGAGGAGAACACCGGCCAAAAGCCCGTTCTGTCCTGTTGTGAGGTCAGGGCGGGATTTTGTCGGCCATTTGACGCTTTTTTCTCGGGAACGGGTGATAAATCCTTCCACGTATTTGACTGCCAGACCGCTTGCTCTTTCTCCTGCAGCCTCGCCACCCATACCATCGGCCACGAGAAACAGCCCCAATTCCTGGTTTCGAAGGAAACTGTCCTCATTATGGGTCCGGGATTTTCCCGCCTCTGAAAACCCAAATGAATTA
>JAFDIX010000370.1 GCA_019307805.1 Deltaproteobacteria bacterium
ATGACAACGCCATAATTGGAAACTATCAAACGTCGCAAAAGGAAAAGGCAGGCCCAGAGAGGAACGAAAATGACTGAGAGTTCGATCCAAAAAGCCGGGAGGGATGATAGGCCCGTGAGGCCTGCAGTCCCTCCCAAAATATCCGTGGCCTCTATGATACGTTCGATCGTCAAGGGCAGCACAAGGGTTACCATTGAGAGATAGATGCCCCGCAAGCGGAAGACAGGAACCAGTACGAGAACTGATAGAAGGGCGCCAAGCAGGGTGGCCAGCGGAATTGTAATCAGCGGCGTCAAACCAAAATAGTGATTTAAGCTTCCGGAGATATAGGCGCCAATTCCAAAAAAAAGGGCCTGCCCGAGTGAAATCAGCCCGCAGTTGGCCAACAGGTCCCAGCTCATACCGAGAAGTGCAAACACGGCTGCCTGGATCAGAACGCGTTGCCAGTACTCGTTTGAAGTCAGCACAAGGCCAGCTAACAAGACAATGGGAAGCAACCTCGGCGCCCCAAAGTAGATCATCTCCCGCCAGGACCTGACGATGAAGATATCATCCGACCTAACCTTTATCCCCCTCTCTATCCTTTCCTTTCGAAGCGTCATTTCCGCTCTTCAGATCCTTTCTTCCAATTCCTTCTGGTGCCCAATCAGGCCGGAGGGCCGAACGCACAGGACCAGAAAAATGGCCAGCAGACTGACGATCATAATCCAGTGTGTTCCCACATAGGATTCGGTAAATTGCTGGGCATATCCGATGATCAGGCTTGCAACGAGTACACCCACCGTACTGCCGAGACCCCCGACGATGCAGACAGCCAGGGCATTGATTAATATGCTATACCCCGCCATGGGAGATATTGTGCCGAGTGGAAGAATCACGATGGCTGCCAGGGAAACATAGGCAGTTCCAAAGAAAACGCTGAGGGTTGCTGTCCAATCCGAGTCGATACCCAAGGTCATGGCCGTAAATTCGTTCTGGGCTATCGCCTTGAAGGCCCTGCCGGTTCTGGTGTGGCGTGTGAAGAGCCAGAGCAAAATGGTCGAGCATGCAGCAATTCCTACTACAAAAAGCCTTTGGGCATCCAAGTATATCCCACTAATAAAAAGGCTGCCTTCAATAAATACGGGTAATGTGTACTGGGAACCGATAAAACCTGAATAGCGAAACAGCTCCAGTATGGCCAGGCCCATCGCAAAGGTTGCGATGACCTCTGACAGGACCATTCCCCTTAACCGCAGCAGGAAGAACCGGTACATGAGGGCGGAAAACAGGGCGGAAAACAGAACGGCGCCCACGGCGGCCAGGGGATAGGGGAACCCGAGGGTGTTGAACAGGATCCAGGCTCCGAATCCGGTCAGGATATACAGGGCGCCGTAGGCAAAGTTGGCCACTCCACTGATTCCAAAGGTGAGATTAAAACCGATGGATAACAGGGCCAGTGTGGCACTGGTAATCAGGCCGTAAATAAGGGTACCTAAGAGCATAAAGTCCTCTTTGTTGAAAAACCTCCCCGCCTAAAGCAGCGGGGAGGGTTAACGTTATTTCATGTAGTCGGGAAGCCATACCCCGGCTTCTGCTACGCTTTTGGGGCTTACAACAACACGCTCACCCTTTTTTGACCACTGAAAATTCCCAACAAGGGCTGTTTCGTTTGGATCAGATCCATAGGGCACCTGATGGGCTTTGTTAAACCGGGTCCGGCCCAAAAGACCGACATAGTCTGTTTTTTCCAATTCTGAGACTACCGCATCCGGGTCAAGAGAGCCGGCCCTTTCAATGGCTGTCTTCAGTATATAAACTGATTCATAGGTGGGTGCCGGACCCTTTCCCGCTCCAACGGGGATTCCCCAACGCTTATTGAAGGCCTCGTGAAAAGCCAAGCTCTTGGGCCAATTCTTTAAGGGCATATTGGACAATTCAACCATCAGGTTAATCACGCCCGCGATATTACCATCAAAGGTTTTCCATGCATTGGGGTGCGTCATGGGTTGGGCAAAACCAGTGAGAGCAACCGGTAGTTTCATGGCGTAGGTCTGCTTGACCATAATCGCGCACTCGGGCATGTCGAAAACGGATAAAATAATCTGGGCGCCAGAGGCCTTAACCTTCATTAGTGCTGAAGAGAATTGGGTCGACCCGGTCGGAAAGCGCTCGGTGCCAAGGATATCGAAACCCTTTCCCCCTGCGACATCTTTGACGATCTTAGCCACGGCCCGCATGATTGCAACGTCTTGATTCAGGATGTAGACCTTATTGAACCCGAATTTCTGTTTGAGCATAAACAGGCTGGAGATTATCCCTCCGACCATGTGTCTACCATCCGCCCCCACCCTGAAGCAGTACTTGTATTTGGGATCTTTCAGTATCTTCGCCCCGTACCCGGGGGAGGCGGCTATTGTGGCCAGCATTGGAGTCTTATACTTGGCAATAATGTCCATCCCCGCGAGAATGGCCTCCGAACGGAAAGGTCCTACCACAATGAATTGAGCCTTTTTTTCGAGGATTATTTTTTGCAGTCCCAGAAGTGCCTCCGGGACGGGAACACCGGGTGACGCATCCCGGATGTCAAGGGCCTCAATTCTGAACGGGACCTTTGCATCACCCACCTTTACCCCGCCCTTTTTATTGATCTCCTCAACAGCAAGCACCGCCGCCATATGGCTCTGTTTGCCCTCGAGGGTGCCTAAAGACGTGGGGACACCCAAAATAATCTCTCTTGGCGCATCGGCCGCGTTGACTTGCCCCACCGGCATAATCATTACCAATGAGACGGCTAACAAATAGACAACAATGCTCTTTGTCATGACGAAACCCTCCTTTGTTTAAGGTTTTTCCTCCAGGATGGTGAAATCAACCTTTTCAGCCATCCACCGTGGATCGGGTTTTGGCTTTTTGCTGTAAAAAATCTCATCCCCCTTTATGAAAAACGTCCTCAGGGACGGCACTCTCTGGGCCAGCTCCCTCACGCCTTTGTGCCACCAGTTATTGATATGGTTCCATGGGCACACGGACTGGCAGATTCCGCAGGGGCGTCCGGTGGTGTTCCAGTATGTGTAGCATTTATCGGCGTTAATGTGCCATTTCTTGTACCCCCTGACAATCTCCCGTCCTCCATTTGGGATAGCCCCGGAAGGGCATGTGTCGGCACAGATTCCGCACTTTTCGCAAAAATCCTGAAGGCCGAAATCCACCGGTTTATCCGGAACCAGTGGTAAATCCGTGGCAATACCCCCTGGCCGCCAATTATTGCCAAATTCTTTTGTGACCGTGTAGCCGCACCGTCCGTCCTCCCCAATACCGCAGTCAGCAAAAAGCGGTGAGACGAGATAGGGTGTATTCATGGTGGGAATCGCCCTTGCATTCCAGCCCAATGCCCTGATGTAGTCGGCAATGGCGTATGAGATGAAAGTTGCAAAGGAATAGGTCCAGCCTGTCTCCCAGGTACTACTGAGTCCTGTATGACTGTCTACGAAGTAAGGGTTCTGTGGTACAGCGAGGCAGACTACATATGGATAATCCAGGTGGTATGGTTCCCCATATTCAGGTATCGGTTTGTGACTGTACACCCACTTCTGATCCAGTTTGGCAATCCGGACCTTGCCTGCGCCCAGATGGAGGCCGAGGGCCTTTATTTTTTGTGTCATCTGTGCGGGATCCGGAGAGATCTTCTCCTGCCGCACCCGACCGACAGGGACAAGTTTCATACTTGCTTTGTGTTTTAAATAATCCGGCCGGCTCATAATCCAGGAACGGGAAAAACCGGAAACCGCAAGGCGCTCATTAACGGGATCTTTCTTTACAAGCTTTTCGGCCGATTTCCCGGCCCGCTTCCTATTTTCATCATCAATCTCATATTTTTCCGGGTGGCGCTGGTAATAGTCCTCGTAGGGTGGGGAACCCTCCTTCATCGCTATCCGGGCAAAGCAGTGATCCCTGCAGTCATACTTTTCAGTGGGCCCTGTTATTTCGTAAGTGGGTTTGTCTACCTCCGGGGGTGGCGAATACACCAATGACTTCCAGATTCCGGCTTCAAGATCCATGTGATCCGTTTCATCCTTTATAACCCTCTTTAACATGACCGATCCCCCTTTTTACGTTAACCCCTTTTCTTTAAGAATGATTTCATGGAGTTCATGCCGTTTTCGAGGTCAACTCTCCCAGAAAGCGTTCAGATCAGCCTGTTTTCCATAGCCAAAGAGATCATCGGCCAAGACGTAGAGAGGGTCGAGTTGAGGAACCTTCTCTATAAACCAGCGGGAA
>JAFDIX010000371.1 GCA_019307805.1 Deltaproteobacteria bacterium
CCCCGAATGCCGAACCGGGAAGCACGGCCACACCCGCCTTCTCCAGCAGATAGTCGGCAAAATCCTCTGCACCCATGGGGATTTCACTGATATTGGGAAAGGCGTAAAAGGCCCCTTCCGGTGTCTTGCAGGATATGCCCGGGATTTCATTGAGGGCCGGAATAAAGATATCCCGCCTCTTTTTGAAATCCTCCATCATGGCCCTGCTCTCTGCTTGATCGTCGAGCAGTGCCCGGGCCCCGGCAAGCTGTACAAAGGGAGGAACGCAACTCACCGAGTTGGTAATGAGTTCGGTCAAGGGTCCTGCCAGCCAGGTTGGAGCGGCGATAAAGCCCAGCCGCCATCCTGTCATGGCATAGGTCTTTGAAAAGGTCTCAAGCATGGCGGTGCGCTCCCGCATACCCGGCAGGGTCCCGATGGAGATATGTTCTCCCTCAAAGAGCATATGGGCGTAGACCTCGTCCGAAAGGACACAGATATCGTTCTTTACAGCGATCTCCGCAATGGCATCCAGTTCTGCACGGCTCAGGGTGCCGCCGGTCGGGTTATGGGGATAATTCATGATAATCAACCGGGTGCGTTCGGTCACGAGGCCGGCCACATCATCGGGCGTAAAGCGAAAATCCTTTTCTTCCAGAATGGGCAGAGGCACCGGTGTGGCCCCGGCATGGAGGGTAACGGATTCATACACCGGAAAGCCCGGGTCAGGATAGATCACCTCATCCCCCGGACCGGCAAGGGCCATGATCATGTAATAGAGAAAGGGCTTTCCCCCCGGCCCCACAACGATCTCTTCCGGCCGGTAATCTCCCCTTCCTGCACGACGAAACCACTCACAACACGCCTCCCGCAGCTCCAGGACCCCGGCCGAGGGGCAGTAGTGGGTCTGTCCCTTTTTCATCTGGGCATGGGCCTCTTCGATAATGTTTGAGGGGGTGTCAAAATCCGTGTCCCCGATTTCCAGGTGGATAATGTCCCGGCCCTCACGTTCCAGCGCCTGGGCCTTTGCCAGCACCACAAAGGCACTTTCTGTCTTCAGACGATACATCCTGTCAGCCAGTTTCATGAGATATCCTTTCGTAACTCAGGTTGTCAGGTTCACGGTTGGTCGCCTTATCTTAATACTGGTATATGTTCATCCTTTTTTAACCGTGAACCGTGGAACTGTGAACCTGAAAAGCTTTTTGTATCTGTCTCTTCAGCTTAATGGGCGCATCAGATGCGCCCTGTTTTGCGCTGCAATCTATTACATCTCTAAATGACGAGGTATTTCAATGCAACAAAAAAATATCTCCTCCCCCTCGAGGGGGAGGATCAAGGTGGGGGTGATGCCTTCTCGAAATGCCGGAAATCATACGGCATCGACAGGGAATACTACTTTCAATCAAGAAGCCCGTTGAGTTTTTTGCGCACCTCCTCCGGTCTTACCCGCCCCTGGCCCAGGGCGATGACCTTCCCCACCAGATAATCCAGGGTGTATTCCCGGGCCTTGAATCGGGTTTCACCCAAATGATCCAGGGCCTCCCTGCACAAAGCGTCCTCCTCCTCCGGCGAAAGGGGGGCTTGGGGTTCAGCCTGTTCCCCGTCCATGACCCTTTCCAGAGCGTTGTACAGGGCCCTTCGAGGCGTTTTGCGGTCCCCAGCCTTCTTAAAGAAATCATGGAACTGGTCGTCATCCGGATTGTGAACCGTCAATCCCTTTCCAAGGCGGTCCCGTTTGATGGCCTTCTGCCATTCCACCAGGGCCACTGCAAGGGACGTCGGGTTAAGGGACAATTCTTTTGCAATCCGGTCAAAGAGCCTTGCCCGGGGATGAATGGCCATCTGCCGGACAAGATGCTCAGGTAATCCCAAGGCCCTGTATTCTCTTTCCCTTTCCCATGGATTTGGTGCCTTGACGGCCATGATCCTTTCGACACGATCCCTGGTTATGGCCACGGGAGCGGAATCCGTATCAGGATACATGCGATCCGGTCCGGGCAGTATCCTCTCAAAGTCGGTTCGGCATTTATCGGCCATGTGCTGCCTGGTCTCCTGGGGGATGAATCCGGCGGCCTCCCTGGCCCGGGTGATGATCTCCTCGGTTCCGGTCTCGACATCCTCCCCGGGACCCCATACCAGGACCA
Source organism: Deltaproteobacteria bacterium (assembly GCA_019307805.1). Lineage (GTDB taxonomy): Bacteria > Desulfobacterota > DSM-4660 > Desulfatiglandales > HGW-15 > JAFDIX01. The sequence goes on from JAFDIX010000371.1 coordinate 2,127, forward strand.
GCGTGTCCATTTCACCGGCCCCCGTCTTTTTTCGAATCTGTTCTTCCACCTCGATGGATATTCCCAGTTCACCGGGCAGTTTGCCCTCTGTCTGGTTGTCCAGAACGTGGATGTTGGGCATGTTGTCCAGACAGGCGATGACCCGCACCCGGCCTGCCAGTTCGGCGGCAAAGGTGATTCCGGGCTGTGTTCTGTGCCTGAGAAGATCTCGCCACCCCTTGAGATTGACCGCCTTGACCTGCTCTGCCCCTTCCGGTATCCCGCAGCGGCGACACTCCTCGGGATCTTGAAAGAACGGGGTCACGTCCTGAAAGGTCCCATCAAAACCGTCAGGGGTAATTCCCCGGTCATGCAGCCTGTCCCTGAGTTCGAGCAGGGCCTTTTGTCTGAGTGCCTCGTAATGGGTCAGCGGCCTGATATCGGGAGTGCGGGGTACGCCTTTGATTTCAACCCGCTCCGCTCCGCTGATGGAGACATTGACGTCCTGGCGCACGGTGCCGATGCCCCGCCTGACCCTTCCCGATGCCCTCAACAGCCTTCCCAGCAGTTCATCCACCTCTGCCGCCTCATGGGGGGTCTTCATATCAGGCTTGGTGACTATCTCCACCAGGGGTGTAGACAACCGGTCCGTCCGGAACCATATGGTATGTCCCTGGTCATCCACTTCCCGGCAGGCATCTTCCTCCAGTGCCAACTGCTGGATTTGAATCTTCCTTTCCCGGTAGGGAATCCAGCCGTTCACCCCGATGATGGCGGTCCTCTGAAACCCCGTGGGGATGGAGCCGTCCAGGTACTGTTTCCGGGTGATGTGAACCTCGTCGACTAGCTGGCAGTTGAGCATCAATGCAATTTCGATGGCATAATCCAGGGCCTCCTGATTGACCGGAAAGGGCGGCGTGTCATCCATCTCATAGGTGCAGACATTATCCCTGTAGAGCTGGTAAATCACCTGCTTCCTGGTCTTGAACTCCATGAGAGCGGTGCCGTCGTAAGTACCCATCTCGGAGAGGGTGGGCCGCATGTGTCTCAATATCACGGCATCCGGATCATCCCTGCGGTATCCCACCGGGCAGTTGCAGAAGAGTTTTTTACCGGTATCCAGTTGCTGGTGGATCTCCAGCCCGCATTGGAATCCCAGGGCCCCGTAAAATTCCCGATCATTAAAATCGATCCCCTGGGTCAGTTTCCTGTGCCATGCAGTGGTCATCTCAGCCCCTTTTTGAGGAACTCTTCCATCTCGGGCAGGCCGCCCTGGAATACCAGATACCCGTCCGGGGGCTCTCTTTCCGTGATCTCACCGTTCACCGGTTTCAACATCATGGCGGCCACTTCCTCCCGATCCTGGGTGTGGGCCAGCACCCAGCCCAGCTTGACATAGGCCACCTCGGGCAGCATGTTGGCGCAGGGAATAATCCCCAGTTCCATGAGATCCCTCCCCGTGTCGTAGACGAACATGTGCACGTAGCCCCACATGGTCTGCACGGTCATCATGACCGAGATGCCCATGTCACAGGCCTTGCGCAGGGCTGGATACAGGGGCTTGTTGACATGCCCCAATCCCGTTCCTGCGATCACGATCCCCTTGTACCCCTTATCCATGAGCGATTCGATAATATCCGGCTTCATTCCCGGATAGTAGTAGACGATACACACCCGATCATCGAACACCGCATCCACATGGACTTCTCGATCATCCCTGCGGGTTGCGAAATCCCTGCGAATGGGCACCACGGAATCGGGAGTGCATGTGGCAATGGGGGTATCCGACAGGGTCCGGAAGGCGGACCGGTAGGAGGAATGCATCTTGCGCACCCGGGTCCCCCGGTGCAGCAGGTTGTAGGAGTCCGAGGTGGGGCCGAACATGCATACCATCACCTCGGCGACCTCCCCTTGCGCCGCCGCGTAACACCCGCAGCGCAGGTTGAACGCGGCATCCGAGGAAGGCCTGTCACTGGACCGCTGGGACCCCACCATCACGATGGGCACCGGCGGGTTCTGTACCATAAAAGTGAGGACTGCGGCCGTGTGGTGCATGGTGTCCGTACCGTGTCCGACGACAATACCGTCCACGCCGTTTTCGATCTCCCTGCCGATCGCCTTTGCCAGAACGATGTACTGCTCCGGCCCCAT
>JAFDIX010000036.1 GCA_019307805.1 Deltaproteobacteria bacterium
AAGAGGGTACAGAAAAGGATATCAAGTGGTCCTGGAGCCTGAACTGGTGGTGCGAAAAAGCTGCGGATATAATGCTTCATCCGGGTATCGAATAGACAGCCGAGAAGCTTAAAACATTTAAAATTGACGGTCCCGTAAAAAGTCGGGAAACGCCACTTTTTGTCATTCCGGCGAAAGCCGGAATCCAGTTATTTCAAATGATTCCAGCTTGTCTGGACTCCGGTTTTCACCGGAGTGACGACTTCCAACGAAGTCGTCGAGTTCGTCGCTCATAGGATTCCGTTTACCAGTATAAGTTAGCTTTTTACGAAACCATTAAAAATTCCGTATATATAAACGGTTTAAAATAATACCTAAAGGAGGAAATTATGTTTGATTTTACACCCACAGAAGAACAGGAAGCTCTAAAAACAATGATCCGGGAATTTGTAGAGAGGGAAGTCGCACCAAAGGCGGCCGCCTATGATGCGGAGCCGGATCCGGTCAAGGGGATTCCCTGGGACATCATCAAGGCCGGCCACGAACTGGGGCTGAACCGACTTTGCGTCCGGGAGGATCTGGGGGGGGGCGGCGCGGATTCCCTGACCCTGGGCATGCTCGTGGAGGAACTCGCCAGGGGTGACCTGGGCATATCTGTCGTCTACGCCCAGAACTGGAAGATCATGCAGATCATTCAACGGGCAGGGAACGACGAGCAATTGAAAAAATTCCTGGTCCCCTTCCTTGACGACCCGGTAGGTTGCTGTTCGGTCGCAATGAAAGAAGCGGAAAGCGGATCAGACCACCAGATTCCCCACCCCGATCCCAAGGCAGGGCCAAAAATGCGCTGTGAGAGGGATGGCGACTATGCCGTGCTCAACGGTGTCAAAGAATTCATATCTAATGGTCATATTGCCCACCTTTACGTAATATTGGCTCGCAGTGATAGCAAAGTTCCTCTTAAGGAAGGAATGAGTGCCTTTATTGTCCCCAGGGACCTCCCGGGCGTAGATAACCTGGAAGGCTTCGAAGTGACCCGCGTGTACGATAAAATCGGAGAAAGGCTTGGTGGTAACGGAGAGCTGACTTTTGAAAATTGCCGTGTTCCCATGGAGAACATGATTTTTGAATGGAATACCGCATTGCGGGATTGGAGCGCGACGTCCCCCCAGTCCAATGCCTATGCAGGGGCCAGTGTTCTGGGCGTTGGCTGGGCCGCATTTGAGAGGGCTTTAGAATACAGTCAGGTGCGCATACAGGGGGTCAAGCCCATCATCCAACATGCCAACATCTCAATAAAACTGGCCGACATGTACGCGTCCCTCATGGCCGCCCAGATGATGGTAAGGCGTGGTTGCTGGATTGCAGATAATTTCGATTACTTTGACCTTCGACTGGCCAGGTCCATCAAACCTTTCTGTTCCAAAGTCGTCATGAAGGTGGCACTGGAGGCCATGCAGATGTTCGGCGGCAACGGTGCCATGAGAGATGTGGGAATGGAGAAACTGGTGCGGGATGCAACCATATTCCTGCACTCGGACGGTTGCAATGACGCACTGGATCGCGGGACAGGGGAGCTTTTGCCTCACTCCCCGATTATTATATAGAGCGATTAGCCCTTCGATTAGCAATCAGCGCTCAGCATAGGAATCGTAAACCATGGAAAAGGGGTTATAGAGGACGCTAGGGTCTATATCCAAATTCACCGAAGACCACGGGTGCTGGGGAAACCCCCTAAGAGCCTAACGGAGTACAAGAACTCTTGGAGGCTGACGGAAAATCTCAAGGTGCAAGGCATCCTCCTTCCCGAGGAACGAGGCGTACATAAAAGTACGCTGCAGTGATGAGGGATGAGGATAATCCGCCTGAGGCGGGCCGATGGGGGTTTTCCGACAGCCTCCCAAACCTTAAAGGAAGAGGGAGGTGAAAATGATTGATTTTACCCCGACAGAAGAGCAGGAAGCACTAAAGACCATGGTCCGGGAGTTCGTGGAGAGGGAAGTAAAGCCCAAGGCGGCGGCCTATGACGCTGAACCGGACCCTATCAAGGGGATTCCCTGGGATATCATTGAAGCTGGGCACAAACTGGGCCTCAAAGATCTTGCCGTAAGCGAGGATCTGGGAGGAGGCGGGCAGGATTCCCTGACCCTGGGTATGCTTGTCGAGGAACTGGCTGTCGGTGATCTGGGGATGTCGGTGATATATGCCCAGACCTGGAAGGTCATCCAGATGCTCCAGGATTCCGGTACGGACGAGCAACGGGAAAAATATTTAATTCCTTTACTCAAGGACCCTGTGGGCTGTTGCGCCATTGCCATCACGGAGCCGGATGCCGGGTCAGACTATATCGTGCCTTCCCGCCACCCCAAGGCCGGGCCCAAGATGCGCTGCGTCCGGGATGGTGATCATGTGATCCTGGATGGCACCAAGGCCTACACCTCCAATGGCGCCATTGCCCATCTCTATATCATCTTCGCTCGGAGCAATACGGATGTTGAATTGACTCATGGAATGAGCGCCTTCATCGTGCCAAGGGATCTTCCCGGTGTAGAGGATTGTCCCGGTCACCGCATCGGGCGGGTATACGATAAGATCGGGGAGCGGCTTGCCGGGAATGCAGACCAGGAATTTGAAAATTGCCGCGTACCCATGGAGAACATGCTCTGGGACTGGGACACCGCATGGGCGAACGCGCCCATGGTGCTCCGCCAGTCCAATGCCTACGCCGGGGCAAGTACCCTGGGTGTGGGCTGGGCCGCATTTGAAAGGGCCCTGGAGTACTCCCAGATGCGGGTGCAGGACATGGTGCCGATCATTAACCATGCCAATGTCTCCATCAAGCTCGCGGACATGTATTGCTCCCTTCGGGCTGCCCAGATGATGGTGAGAAGAGGGTGCTGGCAGGCCGACCATCCGGATAACTTCGATCCCATGATTGCCAAGAGCGTAAAGCCTTTTTGTGCGGAGACGACCATGAAGGTGGCCCTGGAGGCCACCAAGATGTTCGGGGGAAGCGGGGTCATGAGGGACGTGGGCATGGAGAAACTGGTGCGGGATGCGACCGTATTTCTGCATTCCGATGGGTGCAATGACAGCCTGCTTCGTGGTGCAGGGGAACTGCTGCCCAAGGTGCCATTCACCCGCTAAGCGAACCGCGCATTTATATATTATGGAGGTTTATAAGGGTATGAACATTGTTGTCTGTGTGAAATTGATACCTGACCCGGAGGCCCCTGTGCAGCATTATCAGATGGCAGCCGACGGCAGGAAGATGGAAACCGTAAAGGGGGTTCAGCCGGTTGTCAGCCCCTTTGATGAGAATGCCATTGAAGCGGCCCTCCAACTCAAGGAGGCCCACGGGGGGAAGGTGATCGCTCTGACTGTAGGGCCTGCGCTTTCCCAGGAGGCCCTGAAGAGGGCCCTTCGCATGGGGGCGGATGAGGCCGTGCAGGTGGATGGAGAAGGGTTGCCCGAACCCGCACCCCAGGTAACGGCCTATCTCATGGCAAAGGCCATTGAAAAAATCGGGGAATACGATCTGGTCCTCTGCGGAAGACAGGCAGGAGACTGGGATCAGGGACAGGTAGGGGCTTTGACGGCCGAATGCCTGAACATCCCCTGTGTCACCATTGTCAAGCACATTGAAGTGGCGGATGAAGGGACATTTCGTGTCCAGCGACTGACCGAGGACGGTTATGAGGTGATGGAAGTCCCGAATCCCTCCTTATTTACAGTGACCAACGAGATCAACCTGCCTCGCCTGACCAATGTGGCCGCCGTTCTCAGGGCCTCAAAAATTAAGATTCCTGTGTGGTCCAAAGATGAAATCGGCGTGGACGCAGATTTTATGGGATCCCTCGAGGCGGTGGCCAGTATGGAACGTCTTTATATTCCGGAAGTATCCATGGACTGTCAGATCATGTCCGGGGACACGGCGGAGGATCAGGCAGCCAATCTGGTTAACACACTTCGGGAACAGAAAATTATCTGACAGGTGAAACAGAAGGAGCGATTTATGACATCCAACAAAGAAATCATTTTTTATGCAGAACTGTCCGATGGCGGGTTGCACCGGAATGCCATGGAGCTGGCCGCACTGGCCCGATCCCTTGCAGATCAACTGGGTGGTTCAGCTGCGGCCATCCTCATCGTGGGGAGCAACAGCGAAGGACTGTCCAGGGAACTGATTGCCTACGGCGCTGACAGGGTCTATGTGGCGGAGGATCCCGTGTTCGAACAGTATCAGCCCGAAGCCTATTGCATGGTCATAGAACAGGTCTGTGGTGATTCGGTCCCCGAGGTCCTCCTTTTCGGACATTCCCTGAAGGGCGCAGACCTGGCCCCGCGCCTTTCATGGCGGCTCAAAGCAGGCCTGGCCACAGACGGTGTCGAATTTATGGTCGAGGACGGCAAGGTATCTGTTGTGAGGGCTGTTTATGGGTCAAAGGGGCTTTCGGTCATGGTGAACAACAGCAGTCCCTGCATTGCCACCGTGCGCAGCAAGGCGGTGTCCCCGGCGGAGAGGGACGAAACACGAACCGGTGACATCCAGAAGGTACCGGTTGATATCGATCCCGGCGCCCTCAGGATCAAAACCATTGAAAGGGTGCAGGAAGAGGCAGAGGGTCCCAAGCTGGAGGAGGCCGAAGTGGTGGTCAGTGGCGGCCGGGGCCTGGGAGGCCAGGAACAATTTGCCATGCTGGAAGAACTGGCTGGTATTTTGGGCGGCGTTGTGGGGGGATCCAGGGTTGCCGTGGACAACAAATGGCTGCCGTCATCCCGTCAGGTGGGGTTGACCGGAACCATGGTGAGTCCCCGTCTCTATATTGCCGTCGGTATTTCCGGGGCCACCCAGCACATGGCAGGGTGCGGATCTTCACAGTACATCGTTGCAATCAACACAGACCCTGATGCACCCATCTTTCAGAGGGCTCATTTCGGGGTTGTGGGGGATTACAAACAGGTATTGCCCACGATGATTGAGATGTGCAAATCAGGCACCTGAGGAATTTTCACTACAGTATTAGGAATCCTTGTCCTGGGGGCAAGGTCAGAGTTCAAGGGCTCTGCCTTAAGAACTGAAAAGGCTCTAAATCCGAAGCACGAAATTCGAAATCCGAAACAATACGTAATGACCAAAATTCAAATGATCCAAACAAGCTGGGTCCTCATGGCTTTATCAACTACCTGGAGATACGAAGAGCGAAAGATCTGAACAACCGTGAACCGCTGAACCGTGAACCGAAAAACCTGTGTAGTTACCTATACAAAAGGGCAAAACAGCCGGTCCTGATGAAGGCCGGCAGAGAAAGCGAGAGGGGAGGGGATATCTATGAAAGCAATGGTGATGCATGAATGGAACGGGCCCTATGTGGAGGAAGACCGGCCCATTCCCGAGGTAGGACCTTTGGATGTGCTGATCAAGGTCAAGGCCTGCGGCGCAGGATACACCCTGACCGGCCTTCGTGCCGGGCTCAACGGTGGAAGTCTTCCCCGCATTATCGGTCACGAAATCGGCGGCATCGTGGAGGAAGTGGGCCCCATGGTGACGACCTGCAAACCGGGGGATCGTGTGTGCGTGAGTTTTTACCTGACCTGTGGCCATTGCAAGTGGTGTGTGAGAGGCCGAGAGACCCTGTGTGATAATTTCGGCGGATTTGTGGGCGCTGCCATTGACGGGGGGTTTGCGGAATATGCAAAAATTCCTGCGTCCAATGTCATCCCCATTCCTGAAGGCATTGGTTTTGCCGAGGCCGGTGTCACCACCGATGCGGTGGCCACCAACTGGCACGTGTTCAAAGAGCGCTGCAAAACCAAACCCAATGACCGCGTGCTGGTGGTCGGGGCCGGGGGCGGTGTGGGCATTCATACAATCCAGGTGGCCAAGATTTTTGGTGCCCACGTCATAGGTGCCGATGTCAGTGATGAGAAACTGGAGCTGGCAAAGAAATATGGGGCCGATGAGGTCATCAATGTTACCGGCAAGGAAATGTCCAAGGAGGTCATGAAGCTTACGGAGGACAGCGGGGTGGATGCTGTCGTGGACATGGTCAGCACCAAACAGACCTTTGAGGAGAGCGTCAAATCCCTGGGACGGGGCGGTACCCATGTTCTCATTGCGGTTCCAAGACCGCGGGGGCCGGCGGATTTCAACATTGACGGCGGTCGCTTCATCTTTGATGAGATCACCATCACCGGTTGTCGGTGCGCTACTCGCCAGGAGATCAGAGAGTCCCTGGAACTGGTGCAGCGTGGACTGGTGAAACCGGTGGTCATGAACACATTTCCCCTTGGCGAGGCCAACAAGGTCCAGGAACTCATCGACAATATGGCGCTGTTGGGGCGGACGGCCTTTGTCTTCGAATAAAGAATCCTGCCCTAAGAGGGCGGATTCTTTATAGAGAGAGCATATCGTGGAAGCAGGACGTGAAATATTCTGGAACATCGGGGTCTGGGGCAATCTTGTCTATGTGCTTTCAGCCGTGGCACTGGCCCTCCTCATATGGGCCTTTTATCGTCGCGTGAAATTGTGGCGATCCGGGAAGCCTGACAACAGGGCGGTAAATCCGGGCCGGCGTATCACCCCCTTTATCCAAAAAGTGCTGGGGGAGATTCTGGCGCAAAAAAAAATCCTGAGGGAACGGTTCCCCGGAATCATGCATCTGATACTGTTCTGGGCCTTCCTGAGCTTTTTTGCCATCACAACCGCTGATTTCATCCACCACTATTTTTTCTCGTTTTTAAAAGGAAGCGTCTATCTCTGGTTCTCTTTGATTGTGGATCTCTTTGGGTTGTTGGCCCTGTTTGCCATTCTTGGAATGGCCTATGTTCGGTACGTGCAGAAACCCGAGAGACTGGACAATCGCCCGGGTGACGCCATTGCATTGATACTCCTCTTTCTGATGATCCTGACGGGATTCCTGACCGAAGGGAGTCGCCTGGCTGCCACGGAAATGATCCATACCCCCCAGTATGCCCCCTGGTCCATTGGCGGCTGGTTTTTTGGAAAGATCTTTTTCGGTTGGGGCCCATCCGTGCATCAGAGCCTTCACAAGATATGGTGGTTCCTGCATCTTGCCGTGGTCATCGGGGCGGGCATCTATGTGGCCCTTTCCTTTTCCAAGCTCGTGCACATCGTTGTGGCCCCCCTCAATATCTTTTTCAGGAGTCTGAGGCCCAGGGGGGAATTACTTCCCATAGACTTTGAAACCGCCGAAGAGTTTGGGGTAGGCGGTATCAAGGGCTTTACCTGGAAGCATCTCATGGACCTGGATGCCTGCACCCGCTGCGGCCGCTGCCAGGACAATTGCCCCGCCCACCTGAGTGGCAAGGTACTGTCCCCCAAGAATATTATCCAGGACCTGAAGGGGGAAATGGAAAAGGGTTGGGCGCTTTTCCCGGGGGAAACGGAGAATGGTTCCCAGGAGGGAGAAGGACCGGAAAGTCTCCTGGTAGGGGAGACCATCTCGAAAGAGGCCCTGTGGGATTGTACCACCTGCAGTGCATGTATGGAGGCCTGTCCGGTCTATGTGGAACATGTGGACAAGATGGTGGATATGCGGAGGGGAGAGGTGCTTAACGAACGGGGGATCCCCCAGGATGCCCAGGAAACCCTGAGGAACATGGAAATACGGGGCAACCCCTGGAGGGGGGCTGAGTACCTCAGGGATGAGTGGACAAAGGGATTGACGATCAAGACGCTGTCCGAGGATGGTGACGCTGATTGGCTCCTCTGGGTAGGGTGTACCGGCGCACTTGTTGATCGAAATATCCAGGTCACCAGGACCTTTGCCGAACAGCTCATGGCGGCAGAAGTGGATTTTGGGATCCTGGGAATCGAGGAAGTGTGCTGTGGAGATCCGGCGCGGCGGATGGGGCACGAGCTTCAGTTTCAAATGATGGCACAGCAGAATATTGAAGTGATGAAAGGCTATGGGGTCAAAAAGATCGTGACCCCTTGCCCCCACTGCTACAATACCCTCAAGAACGAGTACCCTCAATTTGGCGGAGAATTCGAGGTCTGGCATCACAGTGAGCTGCTGTTGCATTTGATTGGGGAAGGCCGTTTGAACCCGCAGAAGCCCCTGAACAAGCGGATAACCTATCATGACCCCTGTTACCTGGGCCGCTATAACGGCCTATTGGAGGTCCCAAGAAAACTCCTCGAATCCATCCCCGGGCTGCAACTGGTCGAAATGGAGAAATGCAGGGAATCCAGTTTCTGTTGTGGCGGTGGCGGCGGACATGCATGGATGGAGGAACCTGTGGGCCGGCGTATCAATCAGATGCGGCTGGAACAGGGAATAGACATCAATGCTGCCGTAATCGGCCTTGCATGTCCTTTCTGTATGCAGATGATGGAAGACGCCATCACCAGTTTTGAATGTCCCATGGAGGCCCTGGATGTCAGTGAGCTGATCGCCGAATCATGCAATCCGGAAAGCAAATGATCTTTTTCCCTTGGATATTGAATACAAGAATTTCAAAAACCCATAAACCTACTGAAAGGAGGCAGGTATGTTTGATTTTACTCCGACAGAAGAACAGGAAGCTCTAAAGACGATGGTGCGAGAGTTTGTTGATAGAGAGGTCAAACCCAAGGCCCCGGCCTATGACGCTGAACCGGATCCGATCAAAGGCATCCCCTGGGATATCATCAAATCGGCCAATGAACTGGGTCTCAAAGATATTGCCGTAAGAAAGGAGCTGGGAGGGGGTGGTGCGGATTCTCAAACACTCGGCATGTTGGTGGAAGAGTTGGCCGTGGGAGATCTGGGCACATCGGTCATCTATGCCCAGAATTGGAAGGTTATCCAAATACTGCAACATGCGGGCACGGAAGAGCAGATGAAAAATTACCTGGTTCCCCTGTTGGAGGATCCCGTGGGCTGTTGCGCTGTTGCATTGAAGGAACCCGAAAGCGGGTCGGATCACTTCATTCCCATAAAGGACCCCAAAGCCGGTCCTAAGATGAGCTGCGTTAAAGATGGAGACCATGTGATACTCAACGGCACCAAGGAGTTTATTTCAAACGGCTACATCGCCCATCTCTATATCATCTTTGCAAGGAGTGATCCAAAGGCTTCTTTGACCGAGGGAATGAGTGCTTTTATCGTGCCCAGGGATCTCCCCGGTGTGGATAATTTTGAAGGCTTCCGCGTGGGGCGTGTCTATGACAAGATCGGGGAAAGGTTGGCCGGCAATGCAGAACTTATATTTGAGGACTGCCGTGTGCCTGTGGCCAACATGGTTGCAGGCTGGAATACGGCCTTGAGGGATTGGGTGCAAATATCCCCCCAGTCCAATGCCTATGCGGGCGCCAGCACCCTGGGCGTGGGCTGGGCGGCATTTGACAGGGCACTGGAATACTCCCAGATGCGCATACAAGGCGTCAAGCCCATCATCAAACATGCCAATATATCCATCAAGCTGGCGGATATGTATGCATCTCTTGTGAGTGCCCAGATGATGGTAAGGCGTGGTTGCTGGCAGGCGGATCATCCTGAATATTTTGACCTGCGGCTTGCGCGATCCATTAAGCCTTTCTGTTCCAAGGTCGTTATAAAGGTGGCCCTGGAGGCCATGCAGATGTTCGGAGGGAACGGTGCCATGAGAGATGTGGGAATGGAAAAGCTGGTACGGGATGCGACCATATTCCTTCACTCAGACGGCACCAATGACGCCCTGGATCGAGGTACCGGAGAACTCCTGGCCGGCTCTCCCATCATTCGATAGGACGCGGAAAGGGCGAAGGAATTGAGAAATTTCCAGAATCTAGTATCATATCCTAAAAACATCTTTTATAAAGCAATTCCGCTGCGGGCAGGGGCAGAGGTCTCTGAGAGAGGAGGGAGTTTTTATGAAAGCGATGGTGATGAAGGAGTGGAACGGGCCTTACGTGGAGGAAGACCGTCCTTTGCCCAAGGTCGGACCTCTGGATGTATTGATCAGGGTAAAGGCCTGCGGCATAGGGTATACCCTTACAAATCTTCGTGCAGGCAGACTGGGGGGGAGTGTGCCCCGCGTCATCGGGCATGAAATAGGGGGTGTTGTGGAGGACATTGGTCCCCTGGTCACCACCTGTAAACCCGGGGACCGGGTGTGTGTCAGTTTTTATCTGACCTGCGGCCACTGCAAGTGGTGTGTCAACGGTCGGGAAACACTGTGCGAGAATTTTGGGGGATACGTTGGGGCGGCCATTGACGGGGGTTTTGCAGAGTATGCCAAAATACCTGAGCGCAATGTCATTCCCATCCCCGAGGGCATTGGTTTTGCCGAGGCGGGCGTGACGACCGATGCAGTCGCCACCAACTGGCACGTTTTCAAGGAGCGGTGCAAGACAAGGCCCAATGACCGGGTCCTGGTGGTTGGCGCCGGAGGTGGCGTGGGCATCCACACGATCCAGGTGGCCAAGGTCTTCGGTGCCCATGTCATCGGTGCCGATGTAGCTGACGAGAAGCTGGAGCTGGCAAAGGAATATGGAGCCGATGAGGTCATCAACGTAAGCGGGAAGGAAATGTCCAAGGAGGTCATGAAGCTGACCGAGGACCGGGGTGTGGATGCCGTCGTGGACATGGTCAGTACCAAGCACACCCTGGAACAAGGGATCCGATCACTAGGAGTCAGCGGCACACTCGTACTTGTCGGGGTTGCACAGAACGTACCATCTCTCGAGTTTGAGGTCGGGCGACTCATTTTTGATGAATTGGTGCTCACCGGCTGTCGTTGTGCTACCCGGCAGGAGATCAGGGAATCTCTGGAACTGGTAAGAAAAGGTGATGTGAAGCCTGTGGTCATGAACACTTTTCCGCTTGAGGAGATCAACGAGGTCCAGGAGCTCATCGACAAAATGGCATTGTCAGGGCGTACATCAATAGTATATGATTAGCCCAAACAGATGATACCAGGGATTAAAGGAGTGAAAAATGGAATACACGGTAAAACCTATTTGTTTGGGACAAATCGGAGCAGATCAGTCAGGATTTACGTACATGGCTTTTCCGGGAATACCGCTTTTCCTGGACGTGGCGTACTTCATGATTAAGGGCGCGGAGAAGACTATTCTTATTGATACGGGTTCCTGGGCAGCCTTGATGGCCAAATACTGGCCGGGCAAAGGGGAGGATTTTCAAACCTTTGAGGAGTCCCTTGAAAAAGAGGGAATGACCCCCGATGATGTCGATATCATCATTACTTCCCACCTGCATCATGACCACATCGGTAATCATTTTAAATGCAAGAATGCGGAAGTTTATGTCCAGGTGGATGAGTGGGATTTTGCCCGTGCGCCCCATCCCCTGCAGGCCCAGTATTATCCCAAAGACATGATGGACCAAATAGCGGATTCGAATTTGAAACTGATCAGGGGCGACTATGAACTTTTTCCCGGCATCAGGATTGTTCACACGCCGGGCCACACACCCGGTACCCAGTCCATATGTGTCGATACTAAAGAAGGGAAAACAGTGGTAGTGGGACAGTGTTCAATATACCAGACATTTGAGAGTCCGGCAGAGGTCCTTCCGGAAGGGCATCCATTCGCACAATGGGAGGTCTTTACCCAATCCATTGCCACTGACATAAACCAGGCCTATTGGAGCTGTGTGCAGGTGAAAAGGATGGCAGATGTCTTGATCCCCTGTCACGGACCGGGATTTGATGAAAGAACAAAGAAATATTTGCCGGAATCAATGCAATAGGTATTAATAGGTATTTAGGTAGAAGGCTGAAGGTAGAAGGCAAACAGCTACTGGGGTTTTAGGTCGAAGACTGAAGGGTTATTTTAAAAT
>JAFDIX010000372.1 GCA_019307805.1 Deltaproteobacteria bacterium
AACATACTTCCTCCATGTTTCAGGGGATGATGTCCTGACCGGAAAGGCCCCGAAGAATTTGTCCAACGTCATGGGCCGCATGGAATATGGAAAGATGATGGCAGGCTTTGCGGCAGCACTCACCACAGAAACCGGAAAAATCGGCTACCTTGGTCCCCTTGTCAATGGGGAGACCCGCCGCCTGGTCGCATCATGTTATTTGGGAGCTCGCTATGCATGGGAAAACATACGCCATAAAAATGCAAAGGATCTGGCCTTTAAGGTGACATGGATCGGGTTCTGGTTTAACATACCTGGTGTAACCTCAGACCCGACCCAGGTGGGACAAAATTTATTTAATACCGGCCATGATGTGGTCATATCCGGCATCGACACAACTGAGGCCCTTGTGGTGGCGAGGCAGAAACGGAAGGAAGGAAAAAAGGTCTGGGCCATCCCTTACGACTACAAGGGAGCTTGTGCAGGAGCCGAGGATGTCTGCCTTGGAGTCCCTTATTTCAACTGGGGACCTGATTATGTGAAATTTATTAAGACCGTGATGGACGGCAAATGGAAACAGCAGTGGGTCTGGTCAGGACCTGACTGGAAAGATATCAATAATCCTGATACCAGTGCCGTGGGATTTCTCCCTGGCCAGGCACTCTCCTCATCGGTCCAAGCATCTCTTGACTCATTTATAAAAGACCTTGCATCAGGAAATGTTCAGCTCTTTAGAGGTCCCCTTGACTATCAGGACGGCACTCCCTTTCTTAAGGCTGGAGAAACTGCTTCAGACAAAAAGATATGGTACATGAAACAGCTCCTGAAAGGAATGGAGGGCCAGAGCAAGACAAAGTAGTGCTCCAACTAAGCAACAACTCTCAATTGAATGTTATCTGCTATTCGTTATGAAGATCACACTCCGGGATATCCATAAGCACTACGGCAAAGTACACGCCAACGATGGGATAAATATGGAGATCGCCCGGGGTGCGATCCATGGAATCTTAGGAGAAAACGGAGCCGGGAAAAGCACCCTGATGAAGATCCTGGCAGGCTATGTACAAAAGACCAACGGCACTATCCTCTTAGACGGCAGGCCGGTGGACTACAGAGGGACTGCCCAGGCCACCAGGTTGGGCATTGGTATGCTCTACCAGGACCCCCTTGATTTTCCACAGCTTTCGGTCCTCGAAAACTTCATGATGGGCCTTTCCCATGGGCTCTACAGTAACTATTCAGGCTACCGCAATAAACTTGAAGATTCATGCGACTTTTTTGGTTTTAACCTGGATCCTGATGCACCTGTTCACAGCCTCACAGTGGGTGAACGACAGCAGCTTGAACTTATAAGACTCCTCGCCCTTGGGGTACAGATCCTGATCTTAGATGAACCGACCACCGGCATATCAAGTCTCCAGAGAGAAATACTGTTTAAGGCGCTCCGGAAACTTGCTTCTCAACAAAAGACCATCCTCTTAGTTTCCCATAAACTTGATGATGTCCAGGCCCTGTGCGACCGGTCCACAGTATTAAGAGAAGGAAAGGTTGCCGGCGAGATGGATCAGCCCTTTGACACCCGGACCCTTCTGGAATGGATGTTTGGCACCCCGCCCCCGCCGCCCACACGTCCTGAAATAAAACCGGGTCAGGTTACCCTGGCTATGGAAGGGGTCTTTGCATCTGGAGGACACGCGGGCCTGAGAAATTGCAACATGACCGTTCGGCAGGGTGAGGTTGTAGGCCTTGTCGGCCTGGAAGGGAGCGGTCAGGGCATATTCCTTCGCCTGGCCTCAGGCCTGGAAAAACCGGAAAAGGGGACAATCCGGCTACACCAAAAATTAATGGCAGGCAGAGATTATCACACCTTTAAGTCACAGGGTGTCACCTTTCTCCCAACGGCCCGGCTGGAAGAGGGCCTTATCCCTGGCCTGACAATAACAGAGCATTTTGCACTCCACCAGGAAAAGGGCATTATAATCCCATGGGAAATGTCAAGAAGACAAGCCGATGAAGGAATTGAGCTATTCAGGATTGTGGGAACACCCTCATCAACGGTGGAATCCCTCTCAGGTGGAAACCAGCAGCGGCTCCTCCTGGCACTCATGTCCACAGCCCCTCATCTTCTGCTGCTGGAGCAGCCCACACGCGGGTTGGATATGGAATCTGCACGCTGGGTATGGCAGCAACTGATGTCTCATGCTGATAAAGGGGCAGGCATCATCTTTTCATCAGTAGAACTGGAGGAAACCCTCCTGGTGGCGGACCGTGTTCTTGTCTTTTTCAATGGTACAGTGGTCAAGGATGTTAAGACCCGAGACACTAACTTAAATGAACTTGGCAGGGCGATCGCAGGTACTGTCTAAATGCAGGATTTTAAGCAATCATTTTTTCATAACGTGCTTCTCATGGCAGGCGTCCTCTGTCTGGCTACACTAATCCTCCTCCTTGCCGGCGCCCCGCCGATCGATGCCTTCAAACACCTCTTCCTGGGCTCTCTGGGTTCATGGATCAAATTCACACAAGTCCTTATGGCATGGATTCCTCTCACCCTTTGTGCATGTGGACTTGTTTATACCTTCAGAATCGGGTTGTGGAATATTGGGGTTGAAGGTCAGGTGGTGGCCGGGGCCATATCCGCAACCGCAGTCCTGCGCATGGGTGTAACAAGCGGAACACCCGAACTCTTTCTTGTCCTTGCCTTTTTTGGGGGAATGTTAGGTGGTGGCCTCTGGGCCGTTTTTGCCGGATTTCTCAAAACCAAAGGAGGGGTCAATGAGATATTTGCCGGACTGGGGCTGAACTTTGTGGCCCAGGCAATAACACTCTGGCTCATATTCGGGCCCTGGAAACGACCCGGTATCGCCTCCATGAGCGGCACCGAGCCCTTTTCACCTGAAATGTGGCTCCCTACCCTCTCCACACTGAGACTTTCGCCCGCGGGTCTATTGTTGACAATAGCAGCCCTTATAGGCACCGGATGGGTCCTCGGACGCACCCGCCTGGGGCTTGCCCTCAAGGGAATAGGCAAAAACCCCCAGGCAGCCTATCTCCACGGTCTGAAACCAGACATATATATGATTTTCGCTATGGGGCTGGCAGGGGGATGCGCCGGTCTGGCCGGCACCTTCCAGATAACCGGTGTATATCACCGACTCATTCCAGCCATATCAAGTAATTACGGATACCTGGCGCTCCTTGTGGTGATGCTGGCAAACTACCGGGTCTGGTGGACCCCGGCAATTGCCTTTTTCTTTGCATGCCTAAATGTGGGAAGTATCCAGCTCCCCATGATGCTTCAACTTGACTCCTCGTTGAGCGGGATCATCCAGGGGACCCTTGTGCTTGCCACACTTTTCATGCAGGCATGCCAAGTCAGGAAAAAGAATGAATGATCTGCATATTACTATCCTTATAGCCTCCATAGTAGCCGGCGCCGCCCCCATTGTTCTGGCTGCTTTAGGCGAGACCATGTCAGAGAAGGCGGGGGTAATAAATCTCTCCTTAGACGGTTCAATACTCTTGTCCGCTATGGTCGCCTTTGCCACCGCATACCAGACACACAGCCTCTTCTTAGGCTTTTTGGCGGGTGCTGCGGCAGGAGGTCTTGTGGCCTGTCTGGTGGGTTTCTTCAGTATTTACCTTGGCCAGTCACAGGTAGCTGTGGGATTTGTCCTTACACTAACCGCCCGTGACCTGGCCTATTTTTTCGGCAATCCATATTCACGGCTTTACGGTCCACAGGCAGGACCATGGCCGATTCCGGTCCTCCATGATATCCCCTTTTTAGGACCTGTCTTTTTCCAGCATAACGCCCCTGTCTACCTGAGCATGCTCCTGATTTTCATGTGCTGGTGGTACCTGTACCGCACCCCCATGGGCCTCTGTCTCCGTGCCGTTGGTGAAAATCCTGGGGCCGCCTATGCCAGGGGTACTAATACGCATAAAATCCAGATGTGGTATACGATTATGGGCGGTCTCATGATAGGACTTGCAGGGGCAACCTTTTCCTTATGCACAAAGCCGGGGTGGGGACGACCCCAGGGGGCCGAAGGCACAGGATGGATCGCCCTTGCCATCGTCATTTTCGGAGGATGGCATCCTATAAAAGCTGCACTGGGAGCTTACCTGTTTGCCTTTCTCCAGATTATGGGAATTCAGCTCCAGGGATTGTTCCCCTCCATACCTTCCCAGGTCTTTCAGGTAGCCCCCTTTCCCCTTATGATCTTCACTCTTGTTCTCACACACGTGGCCCAAAAGGGGCGTGTT
>JAFDIX010000373.1 GCA_019307805.1 Deltaproteobacteria bacterium
CGCCGTAGAAGATGGAAAACTATCCGAGAAAAGATACCAGAATTACATAAAAATGAACAAGGAATCTATTTACAACGAAATGTCATATCTTGAGAAAAGGCAAAAAGATAAGCAATTCGGGAAATTTGTTAAAACTGTGATGAAGCACAAGAAAAAACAATGACAGCACCTAACAAAAAAGTGCTCTGAATGTCTGCCAGCGGTGTTGATTTTGACTTTGTTTAGTTTGTGACGTCCAAATCGGCTTTGAAGCTTGATCGCGTCTCACATGGCAGCCATCAGAGACTTAACCGTTATGTGGAAAAAAAACAAAAATGGAGCTATCAATGTTTGGTAAATTAGAAGAAATAAACTCACGTCCTGCACCTTTTCAGTTTTATACAGCAGATGAACTATGGACTGATGAGCATACATCAATGGAGATGCTTGAGTATCACTTGAACGAATCTGTTGACCTTTCATCCCGAAACAAAGATTTCATTGACCGGTCTGCAGACTGGATAGTTTCTCATTTCAGAGTGGATGAAAATACGAGGATTGCTGATTTCGGATGTGGGCCGGGTCTATATACAACTCTGTTTGCAGAAAAAAATGCTGATGTTACCGGGATAGATTTTTCTGAAAGGTCTATTCGGTACGCAAAAGAAGTTGCTGATCAAAAAGGATTGGACATTAACTATTTTCAGCAAAACTATCTGGAGTTTGAGACTGAAAATAAATTTGATCTGATTACAATGATTTTTTGTGATTTTTGCGCATTGAGTCCGTCGCAAAGGAAAACACTGCTTGGCAAGTTTCACAAATTCCTGAAGCCCGGCGGCTCAGTTCTGCTGGATGTACATTCGTTGAATACTTTCGATAACAGAGAGGAAGTAGCAACATACGAACTCAACCAGCTCGATAATTTCTGGTCTCCTGAAAATTATTACGGATTTCTGAACATATTTAAATATGACAAAGAAAAAATAACACTCGACAAATACACGATAATCGAAGAATCACGAACTCGTGTTGTATATAACTGGCTGCAATATTTCAGTCAGGACTCACTCAGGGAAGAATTTGAGGAGAATGGTTTTAAGGCTGAAGGGTTCTACTCTGATGTTGCAGGCGCAGCTATTTCCCCGGAATCTCCTGACATTGCCATCGTTGCAAAAAAATCTGATAACACATAACAACAGCATTAACTCGAAATCGGGATCAAGTCCCCGAATGACTCTTGCTGAACATTACTAAGAGTCAAACGGAGATTTGCCCCCTTTACATTTGAAATGCCCTTGGCCGGCTTTTTGTGCAGCTGACCCTGAGCGCTATGCCAAGAAAGAAACAAATGGTAAGAATATGAAAGATAAAACTGTTGTCATTACCGGGGCTACCAGTGGATTAGGAAGAGCTACAGCACTTCA
Organism: Deltaproteobacteria bacterium; assembly: GCA_019307805.1. Lineage (GTDB taxonomy): Bacteria > Desulfobacterota > DSM-4660 > Desulfatiglandales > HGW-15 > JAFDIX01. The sequence continues at coordinate 1,407 of JAFDIX010000373.1, forward strand.
ACTCGCCCAAAAAGGAGCTTCCGTAGTCATTATTGCTCGCAGTAATACCAAAGCAAATGAAGCCATTAAAGAAATAAAAAAGGAAGGAGGAAAAGCACAATGCATTATCTCCGACCTTTCATCAATGCAGGATACAAAAGAGGCTGCCGAAAGTATTACCAAGGTCGTCGATCGTTTGGATGTTCTCATTAACAATGCTGGTGCTTACTTTCCGAAATACAGAAAAACCTCTGAGGGTTTCGAATCCACCCTGGCATTAAACTATTTATCCCCATTTCTGTTTACTCATCATCTAATAGAGAAGATGGAACAGATCGCTTCCGAGCATGGTGAAGCACGAATTATCAACATTTCCTCAATAATGCATAAACGTCCAATTAACTGGGATGACCTTAATTATAAAGAAACGACTTACAATAGTTCTTCGGCCTATGAACAGTCAAAACACCTATTGACCTCATTCACCTATTATCTATCCAGAAAGCTCAAAGAAACAGGCATCACTGTTAATTGCATTCATCCGGGATTCGTGAAAACCGCACTTGCGCAATCGGATTTTCCTTTCCCGATGAACGTAATCGTTCCAATTGTCGGTTTGCTTATTGGAGAAACCCCGGAGCAAGCTGCGGATACGCCAGTTTGGCTTGCTTCGTCGAATGAGGTAAAGGGTATAAACGGTGAATATGTTCATCACCGAAAAGTTAAAGAAAGTTGGCCCCCAACCAGGGATGAAAATGCTCAAACACGACTTTACAATGTTACTCAAAGTATGTTGGGCGAATGGCTATAGCTGAAAAATGTAAATATAAATCAGGTATAACAAGGCAAACCAACTCGAACAGTTTAAAGCGACGCTCCTCGTTCCTCGTCGCTCTGTTTTAAACTGCCGGTTATTTGCAGCGTTCATTGCAGGGCGTCTGTCAACAGGCTTGCATACATCTCTCTGAGATGGATGAGAGGAGATCCAGGACCTTTTCAGCGGTGGCGGGTTCCATAGAGCCCATGCCGCAGGCAGGGGTGAGAAGGGATTGTTTAGCCAGGGTCTCTTTGGAAATACCCCAGTCCTGAATGGTGTTCAGGCCCTGCTCAAGCTTCTCGTAAAGTCCATCCACGGTTTCCTCTCCGGTAAAATCCGCAGTAGGCACGATTCCCCATGCAATGCTTCCCCCATTATTAAGGAATTGCGATAGCTCCTTTGGGTAGAGCAGGAAATATTCCATGTAGCTGAAGGCATCAAAGTTCACAATATCGGGCCCGGATTCAATGATCATGGACCAATCCGTGTTGCCACAGCAGTGGATACCGATTCGGGCAGAGGTACGCTCCCTGACATACTGGATGACTTCACTGAGCAGGTTGATGACCTCATGGCGTTCAATAGGGGAGAAGGCGGACCCAAAACCCGACAAGTAGGGCTCATCTAAAAAGAGGACCGGTGCCTTGCCGGTTTTCTCCAATTCCCTCACCTGCCACAGGGCCTTGATGGCTATTCCCTTGACCATAGCCTCCAGCAGGTCGGGGTGATAAAGAAGGGATTTTTCGTCAGAATGGTGAATCCCGGCCGCAAAGGTCACGGGGCCCACGGTCTGCCCCTTGATAGACGGCCCGTATTTCTCCGGGTCCTCCTGGATGGATGCGATTACGGCATAGAGGCCGGGCGCGTATTCCTCGCTGATAGAAAATGTGTCCACCTGGTCCGACATAAAACGATCATAGAAGCTCACCAGTGCGGATTCCACATCTTCGGTGGCTACGAGCAGGGTCCGGCGTTCTTTACTGACACTCAAAAGTGGCAGGCCTTCACTGTACTGAATAGCCATGTCCTCAAGGTGGCTGCGCTTTACGAACTGGGGCCAGTAGGGGATAAGAGGAAGGCGCTCCAGAATGCGGTTGCAGGTTTTCTCCACATCCATAAAGGGGACACTGCCTATCCCCGTGGGCTTGAAGTAATAATCTCGACTCTGTGTTAAATGTGCGCTTTCCATCTTTTCCCAGAGGAGATCAAATTATCATGAAATGGGGGGCTTGGCGATTTCCCGAATCTCTTCCAGCCATGATTCCAGCGTGTTGATCATCTTCTCCGTCTTTTCCTTTACCTTGTTTCCTTCATCCTCAGGCTCAGGCGCAGGGGCTTCAGCAGCATCCATTTCAGGTTCAGGCGGTGTCTCCATTTCTTCGGGGGGCTCCGGGTATGTTTCAGGGATCGGCTCCACCTGAGTCGCTTCTACAGGGGCCTCTTCCGTTTCCTCCGGGATGTCTTGCACAGGGACCTCTTCCGGGGGGGTGAGCCCTTCGAGAAGTCTGATGGCATCCAGATCATCAGGGTAATGGGCAAGATAGGTCCGGGCCGCCTCGATGGCCTCCTCTGATCTTTGCTGCTTTGCCAGGATTTCAGCCTTGCGTTTATATATGGTTGCCAGGTCCTTGATTTCCCGGGAGACCTTTTCCATCTCCGTTTCAGCCTGGGAAATAAATCCTGCTTCGAGAAATGTTTCTGCCAGGAGTTTCCGGATTGAGATAGCACCGGGATATATATCCAGCGCCCTCACACAGGTTTGTATGACCTTGCCTGACTTCCCTTCTTCCTTCATCTGTGAGAGCAGGATGAACAGGGTCTCGGATGAGGGTCCGTGACTCAGTATTTTGGTGTGGAGATCATCAGAGGCAGACATCTTTTTCTCTCCTTCCTTAATTCTCGCATTCAAAACTGGGAATTGGGATACCATGTACTAGCTATCATGGGTTGGATTTTTTATTTTCCTGGGCTCCGGTCGTGGTCTTTTTTTGATCCTTCTCGGGTATGAGCCGGTACAGGGTCTCATTTTTCTTGATCACACCCAG
>JAFDIX010000374.1 GCA_019307805.1 Deltaproteobacteria bacterium
TGCACGATATTTTTCTCGGTCACGAACTGGGGTGCACCAAAGGGACAGGCCTCAATGCAGATCTGGCACCCCGTGCATTTTTCTTCGATGATGAGAACGATACCATCGGAGCGTTTGTAGATGGCATCCTCCGGGCAGGCTTCAACGCAGGCCGGCTTTCCGCAGTGCTTGCATGCCATGGGGACAAAATCCATCTTCAGTTTTCCCCCAATCCGGGTCGGTCCAACCTGGTGGACCGTAATGAAGTTTGTTCCCGAGGGAAGCCCGTGTTCCTGCTTGCAGCCGACTTCGCAGGAAAAACATCCGTAGCAGAGATCCATGTCCACAAGAAGTGATTTTTTTTCCATTTCAGAGCTCCTCCTCTCTATAGACTTTGCACAGGCCGCCTCGAAGCGTCACAGCCCCCGTTACCCCTTCATAAGGGGGATCATTACTGATTATCACGTTGATATTTGATTCGAATACACCGTGTAGAGGGTCTTCTTTGTTCTCCGGATACCACCAGTGGGATGGGGCCGCAACCACCCGGGGGTCGACTGCCTCGGTGACCTCCGCTTTCATCCTCACCCTGCCCCTTTCCTTTGGGGCCTCAATCCAGACCCAATCCCCGTCTCGAATATCAAGACCCGCGGCCGTATCGGGATGGATCTGTACCCTGGGATAGGGCTCCAGTTCCCTGCACCAGGGAACCTGTCTGTTGCTTGAGTGAAAATAGGCCACATGCCTGTGCCCGGTGGTCAACACGAGTGGATAATCTTTGGCTATCTCCGGGGTGGAAAAGGGGGTCTCCTGGTTTTCCCTGTAATAGGGCAATGGGTCTTCGCCCGCATCCCGGGATATACTGGAGAGGAGCTCCACCTTCCCCGACGGTGTATTAAACCCACCCCCCTTTGTCTTACCAAAAAGAATGCTCCTTGCCGAATCATCGAGCACCTCTTCCTCATATTTTTTGTACCGAGGGGTTTGAACAAGAAACTGGCGTTTCTTTAATTCCTCAAATTTGATGCCCAGTTCGCTGAGGACATAATCGTGGTATTCGGCCACGGTCTTCCATTGCTTGGGGAACTCCAGGCCCATGCGTTTCATGATCTCCAGGTCCATTTCCCGATCGTCCATCGTGTCATAGACCGGCTCGATGACCTTCTCTTTGGCGGCAATCAGATTATTGTACATGAGATCCTCAATGCCTTCTTTCTCCAGGTAGGTGTGGGGCGGCATGATGATGTCGCACATCTCCATGGTGGGTGTCATAAAAAAGTCGGAGCCCGCAAAAAAATCCAGCTTCTTTAATGCCTCTTTGGTTTCTTTGGCCCCCTCGAGGCATAAAAGGAGATCATTGAGGGCCCAGATCGCCTTTACCGGATGGGGTTTGCCCTTCAAGATGGCATGGATTACCGACGGAGGATGACAAAATCCCCCCACCAGAGACTTCGATCCGGAGAAAAAGGGATAGTCCTCGGCACCAATACGCCTATCCGCGACTTCCGGCGGAAATGCCATGTCCTCAAGCTCGACACGGACACTATTTTTAAAGCCCTGGTAGCTGCTCCCCAGGACCAGCCCGCCCTTGACGTCCAGGTTTCCGCAGATAGCCGCAATGATGCAAATAGCCCGACAGGTCTGGTGGGTTTTGAAGTTCTGTTGAACCCCCATGCGGGTGTGCATTGCAGCACCCGGACTGTATGCGGCATACATTCGGGCAGCAGCGATGATTTCCTCCTGGGGGACCCAACTGATCTCCGATACGCGGTCCGGTGGATATTCCTGGACCCGCTCCCTCAGCTCGGGAAAACCGATACACCACTTGTCCACAAATTCTTTGTCATATAACTCCTCATTGATGATGACATGCAGTATGCCCAGGGCCAGGGCATCGTCAGCCCCCGGCCTTACCTGAAGAAAGATGTCCGCCTTGGATGCAATTTCAGTGAACCGAGGATCCACGACAATCAGTTTGGCTCCGTTTTTCTTGCCGATCATGATGTCCCGTGCCCGGGTGGGATGCGACATCACCGGGTTGCCTCCCCAGAGCATAATGCACCTGCTGTTCCGATATTCGGGGCCCACCTCTGATGTCAGTCCTTCACCGAATGTGGCAATGTTGGCGATACCGGTCGGATAATAACAGTAGTGCGCATCCGAGTGAAAGTGGGTCGGGCTGCCCATGGCATGGAGCCAGGCGAGTTTGAAAATCACCCTGTGATCATGGAAGGCATGGTCCCCCCAGGACCAGGTGATAGACTCGGGACCCCACTTCTCCATCACCTCCTTGAACCGTGAAGCCGCTGTGTCCAGGGCCTCATCCCAGGAGATGCGCTCCCACTTGCCCTCTCCCCTTTCACCGATCCGTTTCATGGGGTATTTAATGCGATCAGGATGATAGAGAACCTGGGTCACTGCCAGCCCTTTGGGACACATGAACCCTTCGTTCTGAGGGAAATCCGGATCGCCCTCAACCTTGACCACCCGCCCATCCTTCACATATGCCAGGACCCCACAGGTCCCATGACAGCGGTCACAAACGCTTTTGACCACTTTCATATCGTCATCAGCAATGTTTACGGCCATGCCTTTCCCCCTTTCTCTTGTCCAAACCCCGGCCAAGCACTCAACAATGGATTTTCCATTTCAAACCCTCAACGCTCGATCCCTGCCAGTTTTTCATAGACCTTCAGTACGGCAGCCACATCCTCTTGGCCATAACCCATGGAGACACAGGCCGTCATCATCTGCTGAGCCACCCCGGCAAGGGGGAGAGCAGCCCCCTGGTTCTGGCCGTTTTCCAGGATGAGTCGAAGATCCTTTAAAAACAATTCGGCCTTCATGAAGGGTTCATATTTATTGTCCACCATCAGGGGGCCCCGCACCTCCAGCATTTTCGAGCCGGCCGCACCGGGTATAAATGCCTCCAGCATCATACCGGGATCAATACCTGCCTTTATCCCCAATGCAAAGGCCTCGGCAATGGAGACCGATATGGTTGCAATCAGGTGGTTGTGCACGAGTTTCATCTGAGAACCTGCCCCGCTCGGACCGGCATGAATGACTTTCTTGGCAATGGCATTGAAAACAGGCATGCATTTTTCAAGGGCCTCCCTGTCTCCTCCGGCCATGACAAGGCAGTCCCTCTTGACCACCATACCGCTTGCCCCGCTGATGGGCGCATCAATAAAAACAAACCCTTGGGAGGCCAAACGATGGGCTATCCGACGCGCATCTTCCGGAGAGATGGTGCTGGTATCCACCAGGACAGCGCCTTTATCCGCTCCTTCAGAAGTGCCATTCGGCCCACAATGGACCTCTTCCACGATTTTTGCATTGGGAAGGGCTGAGATGACCAGTTCCGCCTCCCCGGCGACCTCCCTGGGGGAACCAAGGCCGATAACACCCTTCTCTTCTGCCCGTTTTATCTGTCCGGGCAGGATATCATACCCAAAGACTTCATACCCGTCTTTTACGAGATTGTGGGACATGGCCTGCCCCATAAGCCCCAATCCAATAAATCCCACTTTCATAGACATTTTACTACCCTCCCATTGTGAGACAAGCCTTTAGTGGGTGAGGAAACCGCCGTCCGCCACAAGGACACTGCCGTTCATATAGGAACATTCCTTGCTCGCCAGGAAGAGGCATATCTCGGCCACCTCTTCCGGGGTCCCGTAACGCCCCATGGGGGTGTCCTGAACTCTGGCTTCATACACACCGGGCACCCGCTTTACCAGATTTTCCATCCCCTCTGTCATGATGGGGCCCGGCGCCACAGCATTCACATAGATATTCCTTGAAGCCAGTTCCAGTGCCATAGCCCGGGTCATGTTCACTACCGCCCCCTTGCATGTGCAGTACACGGACAGACTGGGGGACCCCACGAAACCGAAAGTAGAGGCCATGTTGATGATTCGGCCTTCCCCTCTTTTCTCCATATGGGGCACCGCTTTCTGGGCCATAAAAAAATAGCCTTTGATATTTGTGAAAAGGCTCTGATCAAACTCCTCTTCCTGGATCTCCAGACACGGCTTGATGGCCCGGTAAATGGCGTTGTTCATAAGGATGTCGAGGCCACCGAATCGGTGAGTTGTCTCAGCAAGGGCCCTGTCAATTTCTTTAAGGAGTGACACATCACAGGTAAGCGCGAGAACTTCAGATCCCAATCCCCTGCACTCCAAGGCCACCTTTTCAAGCCCCTTTTCATCAATATCAATCAGGGATAATTGTGCCCCATTTTGAGCAAAAAGCCTCGCTG